>NZ_JBWKFN010000002.1:0-222027 GCF_056434245.1 Streptomyces sp. NPDC044064 | reverse complement strand
CGCCCCCCCCCCCCCCCCCCCCCCCCCCCCCCCCCCCCCCCCCCCCCCCCCGCCCCCACCCCCCCCCCCCCCCCCCCCCCCCCCCCCCCCCCCCCCCGGTCCCCGGGCCGCCACGGCCGCCGGCGCCCACTGCACGGCGCAGGCGGCGAGGACGGCGGTGGCGGTGGTGAGGGCGGCTGCGCCCGGGCGGACACGGTGCGCTGAATGCGCCAAGCGTGACATTCTGTTCCCTTTTCTGGCGAGGTGTAGGGAAATGACCATTGGAGTATCGAAGGCCCGCGGACAGGCGGGCCACCTGAACTCCCCCAACCGGAGGCCACTCGTTCCCCGCACGGACGACAGGCGCCAGCCCCCCCGCCGTGCACCTCCAGAAGTCCCGAATCAGTGGTGTCGGGGTCGGGTCGGCCATGCCCACCTGGGTCAGGAGCAGCGTGAACGTGCCGGTGGCGGGGACGAGGTGGGCCGTGGTCCCGGTGCCGCCGACGCAGCCGTAGCGGCCGGGCACGGTCCCGTCGTCCACGTACCGGCGCACGGTGTCGTGCAGTGCGGTCATGGCCCTCGGACCTCCGGTCAGCCGTCGTCGTCCGTACGACTCCTGTCACCGCCGGAAGTCATCGCCCGTGCCGGCCGTCAGCGGGACGGCTGCCCGCTGCCCGCCGGGTCCACCGTCGCCTGATGGGCCTCGGCCAGATGCTCCTCCGCCTTCAGCCAGGGCAGGAACTGGACGCTCCTGCGCCAGCCGCAGGTGTCGCATCTGATCGTGCGCTGCACACCCGTGCGCCACACCCGGACCACGTGTTCCCTGCCGTGCTGGTCCCAGCGGCTCACCTTGCTCGTGCTGTTGTCCTGCGGCATGACGCCTCCCCGCGTCCGGCACACCTCGACGGCAGGAGTGTGCAGCAGGACCAACATCGACAGGGAGACGTTCGCGGCGAGTTGGCCAAGCCGTGTCCCGGCTCAGCCGACCGTGCGGGGCAGCCGCAGGCTGAGCAGACCGGTCAGGACGATCCCGGCCAGCTGCACCAGCAGGGTGATGACCAGCGCGTCCCGCATGCCCTGGTGTGGCACGAGGGTGAGGAAGAGGGTGCCGAGGGTGGCCACGCCCAGGGCGAGCGCGGACTGCTGGGTGGTCACCATCACACCGCTGCCGACACCCGCCCGGTCCGGCGGCATCTCGGACATCACGATCCGCATCAGGTTGGGAAGTTGGAGCGCCTGCCCGGTTCCGGCGACGGCCGCGCCCGGCAGCAGCGAGCCGAAGTCCAGGTGCGGCCAGTCGCGCCAGGCGGCCAGGACGATAAGCAGCACGCCCACGCCCTGCACGCCGGCGCCGACGGTGACCACCCGGGTGCCGAACCGGGCGATGAGACGCGGCCCGGCGAGCGAGACGAACAGGAACACCACGGCCATCGGCACGAGCGCGAGCCCCGCCTGCACCGGCCCGAGCCCGGCCCCCTGCTGCAGCGCCAGCGCGATCACGAACATGAACCCGCTGAACCCGATCGAGAACGGCAGCATCAGCACCAGCCCCCGCCGCAGCGACGCATGCGCGAACAGGCTCGGCGGCACCAGCGGCGTCCGCCCGCGCCGGTCCGCCCGCCGCTCCACCGCGTAGAACGCGGCCGCGGCGAGCGGGAACGCGGCCAACGACAGCCACGTCCACAGCGGCCAGCCCGTCGCCCGACCCTCGGTGAGCGGAGCCAGCAGCGTCAGCAGGGACACCGCGAGCAGGACGGTGCCGGGCCCGTCGACGGGCTCCGGGCGCTGTGACCGGGTCTCCGGTACGAACCGCACGGCCAGCACCAGCCCCAGCAGCACCACCGGCACATTGACGAGGAAGATCGACCGCCACCCGCTCCCGGCGATGTCCGCGGCGACCAGCACACCACCGAGGATCTGCCCCGCCACCATCGACAGCCCGGCCGTGGCGCCGTACAGACTCATGGCCCTGGCCCGCCGGCCGCCGCTCGTCGCGGCCTGGATGGTGGCGAGCACCTGCGGCAGCATGGCCGCCGCCGACGCGCCCTGCGCGACCCGCGCCGCGACCAGGCTCCAGGCCCCCGGGGCCAGCCCGCACGCCAGCGAGGTCAGCCCGAAGGCGGCCATACCGCCGAGGAACAGGCGCCGCCGCCCGAACAGGTCCCCGAGCCGCCCGCCGAGCACGAGCAGCACGGCGTACGCGACCCCGTACCCGGCCACGACCAGTTCGAGCACGGCCTCACCCGCGGCCAGATCGGCACCGATGGCGGGCAGGGCGACATTGACGATGAAGAAGTCGACCAGCGGCAGCGCCGCGGCCAGCAGAACGGTGAACAGTCCCGGCCCGCTCAGCACGGGGGATTGCGCCCGGGTACGGACGGCGGTGGTCGTGACGGTCTCTGTCATGCCTCCGAGCCTGCGCGCGGCCTCAGACTGGTACCAGAGTCTTCTTGTCCTGGTACAAGAACCACCTGGAAACAGTATCCGCGCGACGGCACCCTGGAGGTATGACCACGATGGCTCAGGAGACCGCCGCCCCGGTGACACGGGGTTCGGAGATCCGCCGGCACGAGCTCGCCGCCTTTCTGCGCAGCAGGCGCGAGCGCATCCCGCCCGAGCAGGTCGGGCTGCCCCGCGGCACCCGGCGCCGCACCCCCGGTCTGCGCCGGGAGGAGGTCGCCCAGCTCTCCGCGGTCGGCGTCACCTGGTACACCTGGCTGGAGCAGGCCCGCGACATCCAGGTCTCCGTGCAGGTACTGGACGCCCTGGCGCGCTCCCTGATGCTGGACGCCAGCGAGCGCGCCCACCTCTTCCAGCTGGCCGGCGCCACCGACCCGACCCCCGCCGCGAGCTGCCCCAGCGTCACCCCGGCCCTGCGCGAGGTGCTCCGCACCCTGGAGCCGATCCCGGCCTGCGTCCAGAACAGCCGCTACGACATCCTCGCCTACAACCGCACCTACGCCCGTCTCCTGGGCGACCTGGACGCGATCCCGCCCGAGGACCGCAACTGCATGCTCCTCGTGCACACCAACAGCGACTGGCGCGCGGCCATCGTGCACCTGGAGGACACCCAGCGCCTGATGGCCGCCCGGCTGCGCGCCGGCATGGCCGGCCATCTCGGCGAGCCCGCCTGGAAGATGCTCCTCAAACGCCTGAAGACGGTGTCACCCGAGTTCCGCGAGAACTGGGAGCGCTACGAGGTGGTGGGCACCCGCACCAAGACCAAGGAGTTCCTCAACCCGTACGTGGGCCTCCTGACCGTGGAACACACGGATCTGTGGCTCGGGCCGGAGGCAGGGGCCCGGATGGTGACGTACAGCCCGAAGAACGAGGAGACCCGCGAGCGCTTGGAGAAGCTGCACGAAATGGCAAAGGGGAGCGGACCCGGCTGAGAGCGCGGCGGGTCAGTCCCGGTCGAGGTCTCCGGGCGTGGGCGCGAGTGCCCAGTCGAGGGCGAGGTCGGCGACGTCCTCCCAGCCCTTCTCGCCGCAGGTGTAGTGGCTGCGGCCGGGGAACAGCTTGTATGCCGTGATCGCCCTGGAGCGCTTGGCGTTCTTCTCGTAGTTCTCGCGTTGCACGGCCGGCGGCAGGATGTGGTCGTTGCCGCCGGCGATGAACAGCAGCGGTGCCCGGCCGTCGTCGGCGAAGTCGTAGGTCGTCGCTGCGCGCGGGGTGAAGTTCGCGAAACCGCCCTGGAACAGCATTCGGCCCGAGACCGGGATGCTGTAGCGGTCATGGACGGCCTTTGATTCCTCGACGCTCAGGTTGTTCGTGAACGCGTAGTGGAAGTCCTTCTCGGTGATCGGCACGGCGCGGTTCCGGTTGGCCGGGTTGCGCAGGACCGGGAACGTGGCCTTGATCTCGCTGAACGGAAGCGTCAGCACGCCCTTCACGGCCGCCCCGTCGATGGACACGCCGGCCCTGCCGAAGCCGGCGTCGAGGAGGAGCTGCACGAAGGCCCCGCCGAACGAGTGCCCCATGATGACCGGCTTCGTGTCGAGCGCGGCGACGACCTCGGCCAGGTGGTCGAAGACCTCGCGCACGCCAAGCCCCGCCAGGGGCGACGGGTCCCTTCGGAGCGCCTCGACACCGGCCGTGCCCGGCTTGATCCCCGGGTAGCCGGGCGTGATCACCTTCAGGCCCCGCTGCTCGTAGCGGGTGACCCAGTGTTCCCAGGACAGCGGTGTCATCCACAGACCGTGGATGAGCACGACCGTGTCCGCAGCTGCTTCTCGTTCCATCTGTCCGATCCGAATCTCTGCGTACGGCGACTTGCCGGCACCACCGAGGCTATGGAGACGATCGGGAAAGCGACATGATCGATTCGCTGTCGTTCTGTGCTCAAACGCTCGCTGCCTACCCCTTCCGAGCCGCTCGCCAAGCTCTCGGAGCGGTGCCGTACTCGCGGACGAAGGCCCGGGAGAACGCCGCTTCGGAGGCGTATCCCACGGCCTTGCCGATCGATCCGACGGATTCGGACGTGGTCGCGAGCCGGTCGGCTGCGCGCGCGAGGCGCAGCCGGGCCAGATGGCGGCCGGGCGGCTCGCCGACCAGACGGACGAAACGCGCGGAGAACGCCGCGCGGGACAGCGAGGCGAGACCGGCCAGCTCCGCTACGGACCAGGGCTTCTCCGGATGCCGGTGGATCGCCCGTACGGCAGGCCCGAGCGGCCGGTCGAGCGCCGCGGTCAGCCAGCCCGGGTCGAGCGTTCCGTCGAGGGCCGACCAGGCACGCAGGGCATGGATGAACAGAAGGTCCAGGATCCTGGACACCATCACCTTCGACCCGGCGCTGGGGTCGGCGATCTCGGCCGCGAGGAGCTGCGCGACGAGGGGCATCCAGTCGAGCCCCGCCTCGGGGTCGCGGATGACGATGGCCGGCGGCAGCACCGCGAGCAGCGGCACGGCCTCCTTCTCCTCGACGAGGAACCTGCCGCTCAGCCAAGCCCCGCCATGGGCCGACCGGAGCCGGTGCGCGGTGCCCCTCGCAAGCAGTGCCAGGTCAGCGTGTTCGAGCCGGATCCGCTCTCCGCCGGTGATCTCCAGTTCGACCGGACCCTGCTCGACGACGTGGAGCATCCTGGCACCGGCTCGATGGCGTACGTCCTTCCCGCCTTCGGCGCGGACCGCACTCAGCTCTCCGCCCCGCAGGTGGATCAGCTCGAGCACGTCGGACAGCGCATCGACGGATGCGTCGAGCGGAGCGGCATGGTCTGCGAGCGGATCGGTCACGGTTCTTCGCCCTCACGTCTGACCTCGGTCGGTGGACCCTACCTCCGGTCGCACTCGCCGCCGGCCATCTGCCGCGGCCAGGGCCTGTTGCGAAAGTCCCGCCTGCCCCGCGACAGGCCCTAGGCCCGCTCCGAAGCCCCCACGACCTGCCGCACCTCGGCCGACTCCAGCATCTCGGCCGTACGCTCGGCGGTCCGCCGGGCCCACCGCCCGCTGCTGACCAGACCGAGCACCAGCACGGCCGCCCCGCACGCCGTCAGGATCCACCAGCCGGGCTGGGCCGCGGACACGAACATGTCCTTGTACGACGACGAGCCGACCCCCGCGGCGAGGACCGCGCCCACTATCGCCACGCCCAGCGTCTGCCCCAGCTGCCTGCTGGTGGAGGCGACGGCGGCCGCGACCCCCGCCTGAGCCCGGGGCATGCCGGACACCGCCGTGTTCGTGATCGGCGCGTTCACGAACCCGAACCCGATCCCGAACAGCACGTACCCGGCGAACAGCGTGGCATCGGAGGTCTCCGCCTCGAACGCGGCGAACAGCAGCCCGCTCGCGGTCATCGCGGCGCCGGCCACCAGCAACGGCAACCGCGGCCCGCGGCTGCCCACCAGCCGTCCGGACAGCGGTGCGCACAGGAACGTCGGCCCGGCCAGCGGCAGCATCCACAGACCCGCGTGCAGGGCGTCGAGGCCGCGCACGTTCTGCAGGTACAGCGTGGACAGGAACAGGAAGCCGCCCAGCGCGGCGAAGGCGCTGATCGCGATCACGGTGGCCCCGCTGAACGGAGCGGAGCGGAAGAAGCGCAGGTCGATGAGGGGTTCGGCGCGCCGTGGCTCGTACCAGAGCAGTGCCAGCAGCGCGGCCGAGGCCACCGCGGCGAACGGGAGGACCGTGCCGGGCCCGGAGTCCGGAGCCTCGATGATCGCGTACGTCAGCGAGCCGAACAGGGCGATCACCAGCACCTGGCCGACCGGGTCGGGGCGGCGGGCCCTGGGCGCGCGGGACTCGGGGACGAAGCGCAGGGTGAGCAGCAGGGCCGCGAGGCCGACCGGGAGGTTGACCCAGAAGATCGAGCGCCAGCCGACCGACTCCACCAGCAGACCGCCGGCGATGGGGCCGGCCGCCATGGAGATTCCGACCACGCCACCCCAGACGCCGATCGCGCGGGCGCGTTCGCGTGCGTCGGTGAAGGTGTTGGTGATGATCGACATGGCGACCGGGTTGAGCATCGAGCCGCCGACCGCCTGGACCATGCGGAAGGCGACCAGCAGCTCCAGGCTCGGCGCGAGCGAGCACAGCAGGGAGCCGATCGAGAAGACGACCAGGCCCGCCGTGAACACCTTCCGGCGGCCGATCCGGTCGGCCGTGGAGCCCGCGAGCATCAGCAGCGAGGCCAGCACCAGCGTGTAGGCGTCGATCGTCCACTGCAGACCGGAGGTGGGGGCGTCCAGGTCCCGCTGCAGCGACGGCAGCGCCACGTTCAGGACGGTGTTGTCGAGGCTCACGATCAGCAGGCTCATGCAGCAGATCGCGAGTACGAGCAGGCGTCGGCGGTGGCTGAGCTCGGGCATGGGTCTCATCGTACGCCGATTTCGATAGTGCGGTTAACTAATGAGTGGTACATGATCATTGCCGATACGCGACAATGGGGCAATGCCCACTTCCGAGTCCCCCTTGCAGATCGGCCCGCACGCCGTCGTGCCGCCCGTCGTGCTCGCCCCCATGGCGGGGATCACCAACGCGCCCTTCCGCACGCTGTGCCGGGAGTTCAGCGGTGGCAAGGGGCTGTTCGTCAGCGAGATGATCACGACCCGGGCGCTGGTCGAGCGCAACGAGAAGACCATGCAGCTGATCCACTTCGACGCGACCGAGACGCCGCGCTCGATCCAGCTGTACGGCGTCGACCCGGCGACCGTCGGCAAGGCCGTCCGCATGATCGCGGAGGAGGACCTCGCCGACCACATCGACCTGAACTTCGGCTGCCCGGTCCCCAAGGTGACGCGCAAGGGCGGCGGCTCGGCCCTCCCCTACAAGCGCAACCTGCTGCGCGCGATCCTGCGCGAGGCGGTCTCCGGCGCGGGCGACCTCCCGGTCACGATGAAGATGCGCAAGGGCATCGACGACGACCACATCACCTTCCTCGACGCCGGCCGCATCGCCGTCGAGGAGGGGGTCACGGCGATCGCGCTGCACGGCCGTACGGCTGCCCAGCACTACGGCGGCACGGCCGACTGGGACGCCATCGCCCGCCTGAAGGAGCACGTCCCGGAGATCCCGGTGCTCGGCAACGGCGACATCTGGTCGGCGCAGGACGCGCTGCGGATGGTGCGGGAGACCGGCTGCGACGGCGTGGTCGTCGGGCGGGGCTGCCTCGGCCGGCCGTGGCTGTTCGCGGACCTGGTGGCGGCCTTCGAGGGCCGTACGGAGAACATCGCGCGGCCGACGCTCCGCGAGGTGGCCGACATCATGGTCCGGCACGCCACCCTCCTCGGCGAGTGGATCGGCGACGAGTCGAAGGGCGTCGTCGACTTCCGCAAGCACGTGGCCTGGTACCTGAAGGGCTTCGCGGTCGGCTCCGAGATGCGCAAGCGTCTCGCGATCACGTCCTCGCTGGAGGAGCTGCGCGCGGGACTGGACGAGCTGGACCTCGACCAGCCCTGGCCGGCCGGCGCGGACGGCCCCCGTGGCCGCACGTCCGGCAACAACCGAGTGGTGCTGCCGGACGGCTGGCTGAAGGACCCGTACGACTGCGCGGGCATCAGCGAGGACGCGGAGCTGGACACCTCCGGAGGCTGACCCCGGGGGCCGGTCTCAGCCCTTCTTCGGATGCGGGGTCGAGCCGTATGCCGTCAGGAAGCGGTCGCGGAACGCGCTCATCTTCCAGACCGGGGCGCTGTGCGCGGGGCGCAGACCGTCCGTCCAGCCCCAGCCGGCGATCTTGTCCAGGACCTTCGGGTCCTTGGCCACGATCGAGACCGGCACGTCACGGCTGGCGTGGTTGCCGCTGACCCGGGCGATCGGCTGGTGGTCGCCGAGGAAGACGAGCACGGTGTCGTCGGAGCCGTAGCGCTCCAGCCACTGGGTCAGCGCGGTCACCGAGTACTGGACCGACTTGCCGTACTCCTCGCGGGACTTGGTGGTGTCGGCGATGACGTCCGCCGGCTTGTTGCCCGCCGCCTGGATGCCCTTGAAGATCGAGCCGTCACCCAGCTGGTCCCAGCCGACCATCTTCGGGATCGGCGCCCACGGCTGGTGGCTGGAGGTCAGGATGAGCAGCGACATCCGCGACTTGCCGGCGGCGGCCTTCTTGCTGTGCACCCGCTCCTGGTACTGCTGGAGCGCGTACTGGTCCGGCATGGTCGACCAGCTGAACTTCGGGCCCTTGTAGCCCAGCTGGAAGGCGTTGTAGACCTTGTCGAGGCCGTACCACTTCTGCTCCGGCCAGCCCTTCTGCACGCCCGGCATCACACCGACCGTGTCGAACGCGCCGGTCTTCTTGAAGGCGTCGGTGAGGCTCATGTGGTCGCTGGCCATGACGGTGCGGTAGCGCTGCTGGTTGCTGATCCACAGGCCCGACATGGTGGTGGAGTGGCCGAGCCAGCTGCTGCCGCCGTACGTCGCCGAGGTCAGCCAGCCGCTCTTGGCGTGGAAGCCGGCCTTGGCCAGGGCCTTGGTCCGCACGTCCAGCGTCTTGTCGACGCCGGGCGCCATGATCGGGTCCTCGATGGCGCTGCGGCCGTAGCTCTCGATGAACGTGAAGATCATGTCCTTGCCGCGCAGGTCGGGCACGAGCTGGGAGCCGGGGGTGTTGCCGAAGGCGTCCACCTTGGCCACCTTCTGGAACTCCGCCTCGTCCCGCAGGGTGTCCGCCACCCGGTGGGCCTGGATCTTCACACCGGCGGCGGTGCGGTCCGAGGCGATCGGCACGCCGGAGATCTGCAGGCCGAGCGAGGAGCAGGTGATCCAGACGACGCCCGCGACCAGCGTGCCGCGGGTCGCGGTGCCGGTGTGCCGGGCGAGCAGGTTGCTCAGCCGGACCGTGGACAGCGCCAGCAGCACGAACAGCAGCAGGATCACCGCGATCAGACCGGCGGTGGCGGCGAGCGTGGCCGTGCGGCCCAGCGAGTCCTCCAGGTACGACTGCGCGTCGCCGAGCAGGCTCCAGTCGAGGACGAGGTTGAAGCTGCGGCCGAGGTACTGGTTGAACCCCATGTCGAGCAGGTTCAGCACGGTCATCGCGGCGAGCGCGACCCCGGACACGGCGGCCAGCACGATCCGGGGCCGGCGCGGCAGAGCGAGCATCAGCGCGGCGCCGATGACGGCCTCTCCGGGTATCCGCAGGAACTTCTCGGGCCCGAGGTGGACCACGCTGTTGGGCATCACGAGCGCGGCGACGACGAGGAGCGTGGCCAGCACGTTGACGCTCACGGAGAGGACCTGGGCGCCGGTCGGGTGCGCCTCCCGCCAGCGCCGCGTCCGCGAGGACCAGAAGGCCCGGTTGCGGCGGGCCGGGCGGGGGGTGACTTCCTCGGCGGGCTGCTCGGGGGCGTCCTTCCGGGCGTCCTCACGGGATTCCTCGGCGGTTTCCGCGACGGTTCCCTCGTGCGCATCCGAACCCGGTTCCGCCAGGGCCGCCGCGGCGGGCTTCTCGGCGGCTTCCTCGGGCGCTTCCGTGGAGGTTTCGGGGGTGGCTTCAGCGGGCGCTGCCGCGCCGGTTTTCGTCGGGGTTGCCGCGGCGGGCTTCTCGGCGGCTTCCTCGGGCGCTTCCGTGGAGGTTTCCGGGGTGGCTTCAGCGGGCGCTGCCGCGCCGGTTTCCGTCAGGGGTTCCGCGGCGGGCTTCTCGGCGGCTTCCTCGGGCGCTTCCGTGGAGGTTTCCGGGGTGGCTCCAGCGGGCGCTGCCGCTGTGGGTTCCACCAGGGTTTCCGCTGGGGGTTCTTCGATGATCTGCCCGGTGGCTTCCCGGGGTGCTTCCCCGGGCGCTTCCTCGGCTATGGAGTCCGCGACCGCGGCTGCCGGTGCGGCCTCTTCACGGAGGTCTTCCGCGGCCTGCGTGGAGCCGGCGGCTTTCGCCGCCGGCGTTCGCTCCTCGTCCCGTTCGTCGTCCCGTTCGTCGAGGACAGCCTCGGCTCCCCCTGCCGTACTCGATGACTGGCGCGTGCTCGTGTGCTGAGGCAACCCGGAGGTCCTTCCGTGCGAGACCCGTGACGGAGTCGGCGGGCCACGCTGGGGAGGCTGGACAGGGCCGGCTGAACCCCGGCCCGCCTGGCCCGCCGTCATCCGGTACGGCCCGCCCGAGTCCGCTGTTCACGGCCCTCGGCAAACACCGGGCAAACGCCCGGTCAAAGTCCCTTCTCCCGCCGCGACTAGGCTCCGCCGACCGCCGTGAGCAGCGCGAGCGGCGCCGCCGCCGAACGGGATTCGCGGATGCACGCGTGCGGATAGGGGACGGGCTCGGGATGGGTGTCGCGGCCGTAGCCCGCCAGCACCTCGGGCAGCCGGTGTCCGGCGGCCGTCGCCGCGTCGACCAGGGCGTGCGCCACCGTACGGGCCTCGTCGTGCAGGCCGTAGCGGGCCAGGCCCAGCGTGATCAGCGCGTTGTCGTGCGGCCAGACCGAACCCCGGTGGTAGGAGAGCGGGTGGTACGCCTGCTGGCCGGAGGCGAGGGTGCGGACGCCCCAGCCGGAGAAGAAGTCCGGTTCCAGCAGCCGCCGGCCGACGACCTCGCCGTACTCCTTGTCCAGCAGCCCCGACCAGAGCAGATGCCCCGCGTCCGAGGCCAGCGCGTCGACCTGGTGGCCCTCCCCGTCCAGCGCGAGCGCAGGGAAGGAGCGCTCCTCCATCCAGAAGTCCCGCTGGAAGCGATCCCGGAGGTCGGCCGCCGCCTGCTCCAGCAGGGCGGCGTACGTCTCGTCGGCCCACACCGTGCGCGCCACCCACGCCGTGCGGCGCAGCGCGTCGTACGCGTAGCCCTGGGCGCCCGCCGCCATCACCGCTCCGCTGGGCCGGGTGCCGTCGGACCAGCAGATCGCGCCGGGGGAGTCCTTCCAGTTCTGGTTGGCGAGGCCGCCCTCGTCGGCGCGGTAGACGAGATAGCCGCGCGAGGTCAGCCCGCCGTGGTCCAGCATCCAGCCGATCGCCGCGCGGGCGTGCGGTTCGAGGCGGCGGGCCAGGACGGCGTCGCCGGTCTGTTCGACGTACGCCCCGAGCAGGATCAGGAACAGCGGGGTCGCGTCGACCGAGCCGTAGTACCGCCCGAACGGCACCTGCCCGAAGTGCGCCAGCTCGCCGTGCCGCACCTCGTGCACGATCTTGCCGGGCTGGGCGACCCGGGACACCGCGGTCCCGGTCGCCTGGGTGGCGGCCAGCGCGGGCAGGGTGGCCGCGGCCAGCTGAGGGCGGTACTGCAGGGCGAACAGGGCGGTGAGCAGGGCGTCCCGGCCGAGCAGGGTGAGGAACCAGGGGGCGCCCGCCGCCGGGACGCGCAGTTCCTCGCCGTCCGGCCCGGTCGCCGGGACCTGCAGCGCGGCCAGGTCGGACAGGCCCCGGGCGCAGGCCGCCGCCAGCTCCGGCCAGCCGGTCGGGAAGGCCACGCCCTCCACGAACCTCTCCTCCAGCGCGAGGACCTGCTCGTTCACGGAGGCGGGGGAGCGCGGCACGCGCAGGGCGCGCCTGTCGCCGTGCGGGCGGGCCATCACGCGCAGCACCAGCTCGGTGGTGCCGTGGGGTTCCAGTTCCAGGGTCCACACCAGGCGGCGCGCACCGGTCCCGGTCTCCTCGACGGCTTCGGGCGCGGGGTCGGCCGTGATGGTCGTACAGGACCGCCACTCGGCCCGGCGGTAGGCGAACTCGATGCCGTCGTCGAGGACGTGGCGGGAGCGTACGGCACCGGCCTTGACGTAGGTGCGGTGGTCGGCGCGCAGCTCGAACTGGTCGGTGAAGTCGGCGTCGGCGGTGATGGCGAGCCGGACGGTGGTGGGCGCGGGACGGTTGCTGGTCACTCGCAGGGACTCGACGAACGAACTGTCGCCGACGGCCTGTTCACGGAAGAGGGTGTGTGCGGGCGGCTCCTGCCGGCCGCCGCGCGGCACCAGCACGCACCGGGTCGTGTCGCCGTCCGTGACCGGCGTGAGCACCTCGGGCACCGCGCCGTCGACGGTGAGCTGCCAGCGGCTGAGGTGCCGGGCGTCCCGTACGAATAACCCGTCCGGGGAGCCGCCGCCCCGCACCCCGCTGATGTCGCCCCGGTCGCCCACGGCGGCGAACGTCGCCCCGTGCACGAGCAGATGATGCCGGTCCGTCATGCCCGGTCCCCTCCCTTGTCACTTCTGTCGAACGTGCCGGGGCCCGTGGGGGACACGTCGTGTCCCACGGGCCGGTGGAGCAGGTCGAGCGTGAGTGCGGCGGTCCAGCCGAAGCCGGTCGCGCCGCATGCCTCGCCGGTGTACGGGTCGACGTACTCGGCGAAGCCGGTGGCCCCGGCGAGGCTCAGCACCGCCTCCCGCAGCGCGTCGGCCCGCTCCCGCTCGCCGTGCGTGCGCAGCCCGCGCTCCAGCAGCCAGCTCGTGTTGAACCAGGCCGGGCCCCGCCAGTACCGGTGCGGGTCGAAGGCCTCACCGAGGAGGTCGTAGCTCGGCACCAGCCTGGTGTCGCTGCCGAGCCCGAAGTGCGGGCCGCCGAGCGTACGGACGAGAGCCGCGACCAGCTCGCGCGGAAGGCCGGGGAGGAGGAGCGGGACGAGGCCGGAGACGCTGCGCTCGGGAACCAGTCCGCCGCCCAGCAGGTCCCGGCACAGGAACATCCCGCCGGCCGGGTCCCACAGCCGTTCGGCCAGGGCCGCCGTCAGCCGTTCGGCGCGCGCGTGGCGGGCGGTGCCGGGCGCGCCCAGTTCCCCGGCGATCCGCGCCAGCGCGTGCTCGGAGGCGATGAGGAGGGCGTTGAACGCCGGGTCCTCGACGGCGAACCCGGCGTCCCCGTCGGCGTACCCGGCGTCCCGGTAGTCCGAGGCCAGCCGTACGTACCGCCCGTAGTCCAGATCCGTCGGCCGGTCCTCGGCGGCGCCGTGGTCGAGGTCGGCGCGCCGGAAGGAGCGGGCCGGGGCCGGGGTCACGCGGGCCAGCGGGGCGTCCCAGCAGGGGCTGTTGTCCATACCCTGTTCCCAGGGGTGCACGACCGACACCAGACCGCCCCCGCCCAGGTCCCGCCGGTGCAGCAGATACCGGTGCCAGGCGGCCAGCCGCGGATACACCCCAGCGAGGAAGCCGCGCGCCCGCGACAGACCGGGATCGGCGCAGTGCACCAGCCAGGCCGCCAGCGCGTGCACCGGTGGCTGCACGATGCCGGAGGTCTGTACGGTGCGCGGGGCGCCCGCAGCACGCCCCGCGGTCGAGGAGCGCCAGAAGTCGGGGCTCGGGAAGTACGCGTCGAGGGGCACGGAGGGGTTGAAGACGATGTGCGGGACGCGCCCGTCGCCCCACTGGGCCGCCAGCAGCGTCTCCAGCTCAGTCTGCGCCCGCAGCGGCGAGAGGTGCCTGAGGCCGATCGCGATGAACGCCGAGTCCCACGACCACTGGTGCGGATACAGGCTCCGGGAGGGCACGGTCGAGCTGCCCGTCCAGTTCGCCTCCAGCACCTCGGCCGCCCTGACGTGCAGGGATGTGTACGCGGTCGGCGGATCGTATGCGATCTCGCGCTCCGTGACACGGGCAGTGAGCTGGGCAGTGCGATCCACTCGGGGCTCCCCGAAGACATCCGGCCGACCGGGTTTGGTTGTGGCTACCGCAGGGTTACGTCTATTTAACACGCAAAACTCAATATGTAAGGCAAACTTGAGAAACACAAGGGGGTGTGCATGACCGGACGGCCCGGCAGAACCGGCAAGGCCACGAAGGGCAGCAGTCAGGCCAGCGCCGGCGATCTGCTCGAACTGGTGCGCAGCGGGCGAGCCGTGACCCGCGGCGCGCTCCAGCAGGCCACCGGACTCTCCCGTGCCACCGTCGGCCAGCGCCTCGACCGGCTGTTCCGGGCCGGCTGGCTGCGCGAGGGCGCCGGCGGCCCGGTCGACTCGCCGCTCGGCGGGCGCCCCTCGATCACCCTGGAGTTCGACGACGCCCACGCGGTCGTGCTCGCCGCCGACCTCGACACCCGGCACGCCCGGGCGGCCGTCCTCACCCTGACCGGCGAGATCCTCGCCGAACACTCCGGCACCCTGGTCGTCGAGGACGGACCCGAGGCCGTCCTGGGCGAACTCGGCCGCTGGTTCGGTGAGCTGCTGATCAAGACGGGGCACCGGGCGGAAGAGGTGTGCGGCATCGGGCTCGCGGTGCCCGGGCCGGTGGACAGCGAGACCGGCCGGGTGGTGCAGCCGCCGATCATGCCCGGCTGGGACGGCTACGACATACGGGGCCGTCTCTCCCGCGCCTTCACCGAGCACACCGGCGCCCCCGCGGTCCCGGTGCTGGTGGACAACGATGCCAACCTCATGGCCTTCGGCGAACAGCGCACCGGACACCCCGACTGCTCGGCGTTCGTGCTGGTCAAGGTGTCCACGGGTATCGGCGCCGGAGTCGTGGTCGACGGCTCGATCTTCCGGGGCGTCGACGGCGGGGCGGGCGACATCGGGCACATCCGGGTGGGCGCCGAGGCGCCGTGCCGGTGCGGTTCGTACGGCTGTCTCGCCGCCGTCGCCAGCGGCGGCGCCGTGGCCCGGCGGCTGGCCGAGTCCGGGGTGCCGGCCGCGTCCGGCTCGGACGTGCGGGACCTGCTGGCCGCCGGGCACCCGGAGGCGGCCGCGCTGGCCCGGGAGGCCGGGCGCCGGGTGGGGGACGTGCTGGCGACGGTCGTGACCCTGCTCAACCCCGGCGTCCTGATGATCGCCGGTGATCTGGCCGGAACCCCCTTCCTCACCGGCGTCCGGGAGCTGCTCTACCAGCGGGCGCTGCCCCGCTCCACCGCCCACCTGGACGTCGTGACGTCCCGGCTGGGTGAGCGGGCCGGGCTGCTGGGCGCCGGGGCGCTGGTCGTGGAGCATCTGTACGCGCCGGAGCGGGTGGAGGCGCGACTCCTCGCACTGGGCATGTGACGTGTGCGTTTCCATCTGTTTCCGGTCTCAGATGCCGTCCGCATGGTGAAATCCGGCCCGCTGTGGCAGCGTGATTCTCGCCACCCTTGATAAGGGTTGCGCTCAGATGAGCGGATCATGGGCGACTGCACTTCTCCAAGGGGTGGCACTCGGTGCCACCCCTTGATCGTTCATCGATCGAAATCAGATGTGCTGTAGGTGCGCTCACTTGAGCGGAAAAGCGGCCCTGCGGGCCTCGCTGTCTTCAAGAAGTGAAAACATCAGACGCGCTCAGCTTGTCAAGCTTTGACTTTCGATCCGCTGGCGGACGACTGGTTACAGGCCCATGACGCACAAGTGGACGTACCCAGACGCCTTCGATCTGGGTATGTTCCTCGCCGTCAGGGCAGCCACCGCGGCCTCAAGGAGTCGAGACCCGTGTCGGAAAACAAAGAACCCCACGTAGCGAAGTTCGTTTACGACTTCACCGAGGGCAACAAGGACCTCAAGGACCTCCTCGGCGGCAAGGGTGCCAACCTCGCCGAGATGACCAACCTGGGTCTTCCGGTCCCTCCCGGCTTCACCATCACCACGGAGGCCTGCAAGGTCTACCTGGAGAGCGGTGAGGAGCCCGCGGCACTGCGTGACGAGGTGAGTGCGCACCTCGACGCCCTCGAGCAGAACATGGGCAAGAAGCTCGGCCAGGCCGACGACCCGCTGCTGGTCTCCGTCCGCTCCGGCGCGAAGTTCTCCATGCCCGGCATGATGGACACCGTCCTGAACATCGGCCTCTCCGACAAGTCGGTCCAGGGCCTGGCCAAGCAGGCCGGCGACGACCGGTTCGCGTGGGACTCCTACCGCCGTCTCATCCAGATGTTCGGCAAGACCGTCCTCGGCGTCGACGGCGAGCTCTTCGAGGAGGCCCTCGAGGCGGCCAAGGCGGCCAAGAAGGTCACCGTGGACACGGACCTCGAAGCGGCCGACCTGAAGAAGCTGGTCACCAAGTTCAAGAAGATCGTCAAGACCGAGGCCGGCCGGGACTTCCCGCAGGACCCGCGCGAGCAGATGGACCTCGCCATCGAGGCGGTCTTCAACTCGTGGAACACCGACCGCGCCAAGCTCTACCGCCGCCAGGAGCGCATCCCCGGTGACCTGGGCACCGCGGTGAACGTCTGCTCCATGGTCTTCGGCAACCTCGGCCCCGACTCCGGCACCGGCGTCGCCTTCACCCGCGACCCCGCCTCGGGCCACCAGGGCGTCTACGGCGACTACCTCCAGAACGCCCAGGGCGAGGACGTGGTCGCGGGCATCCGCAACACGGTCCCGCTCGCGGAGCTGGAGTCGATCGACAAGAAGTCGTACGACCAGCTCATGCAGATCATGGAGACCCTGGAGAACCACTACAAGGATCTCTGCGACATCGAGTTCACCATCGAGCGCGGCCAGCTCTGGATGCTCCAGACCCGAGTCGGCAAGCGCACCGCCGGTGCCGCCTTCCGCATCGCCACCCAGCTGGTGGACCAGGGCCTGATCGACGAGACCGAGGCGCTGCAGCGCGTCACCGGCGCCCAGCTGGCGCAGCTGATGTTCCCGCGCTTCGACGAGGACGCGAAGGTCGAGCGGGTCGGCCGGGGCATCGCGGCCTCGCCGGGCGCAGCGGTCGGCAAGGCGGTCTTCGACTCGTACACCGCCGTGAAGTGGTCCCGCTCGGGCGAGAAGGTCATCCTGGTCCGCCGGGAGACCAACCCCGACGACCTCGACGGCATGATCGCGGCCGAGGGCATCCTGACCTCCCGCGGCGGCAAGACCTCCCACGCGGCCGTCGTCGCGCGCGGCATGGGCAAGACCTGTGTCTGCGGCGCCGAGGAGCTGGAGGTCGACACCAAGCGCCGCCGGATGACGGTCCCCGGCGGTCACGTCGTCGAGGAAGGCGACCTGATCTCCATCGACGGGTCGAGCGGCAAGGTGTACCTCGGTGAGGTCCCGGTGGTCCCGTCCCCCGTGGTGGAGTACTTCGAGGGCCGGATGCACCCGGGCGCCGACGACGCCGACGAGCTGGTCGAGGCCGTGCACCGCATGATGGCCTTCGCCGACCGCAAGCGCCGCCTGCGGGTGCGCGCCAACGCGGACAACGCCGAGGACGCGCTGCGCGCCCGTCGCTTCGGCGCGCAGGGCATCGGCCTGTGCCGTACCGAGCACATGTTCCTCGGCGAGCGCCGCGAGATGGTCGAGAAGCTGATCCTCGCGGACACCGAGGAGGTGCGCGAGGCCGCCCTGCGGGAGCTGCTACCCCTGCAGAAGAAGGACTTCGTCGAGCTGTTCGAGGCGATGGACGGCCTGCCCGTGACCATCCGCCTCCTCGACCCGCCGCTGCACGAGTTCCTGCCCGACATCACGGAGCTGTCGGTCCGCGTCGCCCTGGCCGAGTCCCGCCAGGAGCCGCACGAGAACGAGCTGCGGCTGCTCCAGGCGGTCCACCGCCTGCACGAGCAGAACCCGATGCTGGGCCTGCGCGGCGTCCGCCTCGGCCTGGTCATCCCCGGCCTGTTCACGATGCAGGTCCGCGCCATCGCCGAGGCCGCGGCCGCGCGCAAGAACGGCAAGGGTGACCCGCGCGCCGAGATCATGATCCCGCTCGTCGGCACGGTCCAGGAGCTGGAGATCGTCCGCGAGGAGGCGGACCAGGTCATCGCCGAGGTCGAGGCGGCCACCGGCACCCGGCTGAAGCTGGCGATCGGCACCATGATCGAGCTGCCGCGAGCGGCCCTCACGGCCGGCCAGATCGCGGAGGCGGCGGAGTTCTTCTCCTTCGGCACGAACGACCTGACCCAGACGGTGTGGGGCTTCAGCCGGGACGACGTGGAGGCCTCGTTCTTCACGGCCTACCTGGAGAAGGGCATCTTCGGCGTCAGCCCCTTCGAGACGATCGACAAGGACGGCGTCGGCTCCCTGGTGAAGGCGGCGGCGAAGGCGGGCCGCGAGACCCGTCCCGACCTGAAGCTCGGCGTCTGCGGCGAGCACGGCGGTGACCCCGAGTCGGTCCACTTCTTCCACGAGGTCGGCCTGGACTACGTCTCCTGCTCCCCGTTCCGCATCCCGGTCGCCCGCCTCGAAGCAGGCCGCGCGGCCACCCAGTCGGAGGGCAGCGACCACCGCTGACCCCTGCCGGAGGCCCGGCCCCTGAGCCCGGCCTCCCCCGACCCCGGAGCCGCCGTCGGTCCCCGACCCTCAGACCGATCGGCGGCGGCTCCGGCGCACGAGAAGGAGGGGCGCCACCCTGTGCGGGGGTGGCGCCCTTCCGTGCATCGTCTGCGGAGACGGTCAAGCTACGTCGCTGACCAGGCTAGATGGCGGTTGCTGGTGTTGGTTGCCGTTGATCCCGCGTGACGTCGTTGTGCCCTGGTTGTGCCCTCCAGGAGCCGGCCCGGTCCCGCCCGCCGACCGTCGGCAGCCGTGCCCTCATGGCCGTTGGCGGGCGCTGTTGGTCGCCCTCGGACAGCCGGGAAGGGCCCAGCCGGCGGGGCCGGCAGATTTACAGCGGGCTAAGTCCGCTATCTGTGACCTGCAGGTTTTCCTCTGCGTGCTGCTGTTGGGGGATGCCTGGGCGAATCGGCGTCTGTTCCAGGTTTGCTCTGTCGCCCGGTCACGGGCAAGGAAATCCACCACCACTACGGAGCCCGTGCGGCCCACGGCCGCGTGGCCGCATCAGGTAGTTGGGGTGGGCAAGACCCAGCTGGCCGTCGACCACGTTCGCACCGCCTGGCAGGCCGATGAACTGCACGTGCTGGTGTGGATCACCGCGAGCAACGCCACCGCGGCCGCCTCCGGGTGTACGCAGGCAGCCGTGGAGATCCTGGGCGCCGGCCCCGCGGACCCGGGAAGCGGCCGCGCGCGTTTTTGGCCTGACTGGAGCCCAAGGCGAACGCGACGCCGTGCCGGTGGCTGGTCGTCCTCGACGTCATCGCCGACCCGGCCGACCTGAACGGGCTGCAGCCGCCGGCCCGCACGGCCGGACCCTGGCACCGGCCCCGCGCCGTGCTGTTCCCGGTCACGAGCACGGGGGTGTGCGATGACGTGCAGGGGGACCCTGTCCAGACCGCTCATTCTCCGGCGACAACGAGGGTGTGCACACGGTCAGGGCGGCCGATTGACGTCCAGGACACCCCGGAACCGTCGTATTGGAAAACGGTCCCGTTAGCGCCCACTCTGTATACCGTGTCGTCGGTGACCGCGCACGAGATACTGAAGTCGCCTATGCGTTCCCAGTTGCCAGGGGAACCGCGATATCGGAATAGTCCATTCGATGCAAATGACGTGCCGATGAGCCCGAACCCTCCTGCAGTGAGAGTTTCGGTACCACCATGGGGGCTCCCTATGTCGGTCCAGGAAGTTCCGAAGCCGTCATATTGGAAGACCGTGTTGCCGTGAGGTTCCGTTCTGTACACAGTGTCGGATGAGACTGCGTACGCACCGCCCTTTTCCCCTATATGTTCCCATTTGTCTGGAGTTCCAGTATAGAGGAATGTGTGACCGTCGATAGAGTTCGGCATCTGAGCCATCAGCCCAAATCTGCCACCAATGAGGTCGAAGGAAGAATCACCGATCTTGCTCCACAGCGGACTTCCATCGTCTTCGAAGCCATCGAACTGGAGCACCGCACTTCCGTCGGCGGACCTTTTGTACACCGTGTCGTCGGTGACAGCGTACGACGCACCACTGCGACTCAGGAATTGCCAGTCGAACGGGCTGCCGTTGTAACTGAACTCCTGATCTGCTGTGGCTCCGTCAGCACTCCCGACGACTAGCCCCCACCCGCCTCCAAAAGTACCGGTGCTGGTGACCGGGCCTTGGATTTTAGTCCACGAGGTTCCAAATCCATCGTACCGGTAGACGGCGTTGACGCGACCTTGGTCGTCGATAGTTACCGCATTAATAGTAAGGGCCACGGATTCCTCCTGTGAGAATGAGCGGGACGGCCTGACGACGGCCCCGCAGGCGTGGGTGCATTTCGGCGGTCGTACCACTGAAGTTCTTCCGCCTCGGGAGGGGCACCTGACCTCCATCCCGTGCTACCAGTGGGCCGCATGCGGAGTGCTCCGGTCACGTCACGGGATCTCGGATCTTGACAACGAATCCGTGCTGTGGGTGACGAGCGCTGTTTCAGACGATCTGATCACCCGCGCACTCGACGAGGGGCACGCGCCCTGATCTTGGCCCACAGAAAACCAGCCATGGGATAGGGACGTTGGCCCAGAGATGGCCCGCGGCTCGGACGGTGGACACTCATGAGGCTGACGCCGGGGGGTCATCGCCCCGGGGGCATGGTTCCCGGCATTTGTCAGTGCTCGCTGGTCGCGATGTAGGTGCCGTGCCAGGTGTGGTCCCACACGGTGCCGGTGGAGGCGTTGACCGACAGCATGCCGTTGGTCTTCCCGGAGCGCACGGTGTGCAGGGTGTAGTAGCCCGGGAACGCCTCGGCCTCGCCGGCGGTCAGGCCGCTGCCCCGGTCGCGCAGCCACTGCTGAGCGCGGTCCTGGGCCTGCTCGCGGGAGATCCGGGGCTGGGTCTGGCCGCGGGGGTGCATGCCGTAGTCGGTGTTCCACATCATCGCCGGGCCGTACTCGATCCCGGTGTCACCGTCGGCCGGGTCGACGAGGATCTCGGTGGCCGGCTTGCCGGAGGGGGTCTCCAGTTCGGCGTAGAAGTTCTTCGAGAACTGCATGACCTCGCCGACGCGCAGGTTGAGCAAGCCGGCGAAGGCGTCGGCGTGCTGTCGGGCCTGGTCCATGGTCTTCACCGGGGTGCCGTTGCCGCGCTGCCAGTAGTGACCGCCCATCATGCCGGGACCCCACGAGCAGTCGTTGCCCATCATGCCCGGCCCCATGCCGGGCCCCCACGAATCCCAGTCGTCCCAGTTGTCGCCCGATGTGCCCGACCTCCAGCAATCGCTGCCGGAGAGGCTCGGCGCGGCGGCCGGGCGGAGGGAGGCGCCCCTGGAGGCGCTGTCGCCTGCCGCGCATCCGGCGGCCAGCGTGCCGGCCAGCGCGAGGGCCGCGAGCGCGGCAGCGGTCCGTCTGCTCGTACCAGGCATGATCATCACCCCTCCGGGCTGTCCCTGCCGCGACCGCCCGACCCGGCGGACGCGGGTCTGTTGCCTTCAGCCTCCCGCCAGGCGCGGGAACCGCCCAGGGGCCGTCCGGGCCCACCGGTGCACCGACCGGCCTACGCATGCAGCGAGATGGACGACATCGCCTCCGTCGGACCTGTGAGGCCCCACCGGGCCTACAGATCCGGCAGGGCGAGCTGTTCGGGCTGGAGGGCGAAGAGCCTGCCGGGACTGTGACGGTTGAACAATCTTCGGCACGTCTACGCCTCAGCGCTGATCAAGAACGGCCCGTCGGGGCGGCACCCTGTGTGCGGGTGGCGCGCCCCTCCGTGCATCATCTGCGGAGACGGTCAAGCTACTTCGCTGACCAGGCAGAATGGCGCTTGTTGGCGTTGGCTGTAAGCGCTCAGGGGTTGCACTGGGTTGCGTTCACGCCGGTTGCCGGGCGGGCGCAGGCGTCGATGCCGGGACCGCCGTCGTTGGTGTTGGTGCCGGGGCCGCCGTCGAGTGCGTCGTTGCCCGCCTGGCCCTGGAGCGCGTCGTTGCCGTTGCCGCCCTGGAGCACGTCGTTGCCGTCGCCGCCTTCGAGACGGTCGTCGCCGTCGCCTCCGGTCAGGACATCGCTGCCGTCCCCGCCGCAGAGCAGGTCGTTGCCGCCGCGGCCGTTGATGATGTCGCTCCCGCCCAGACCGAAGATCGCATCGGGTCCGGACGTGCCGTTGAGGACATCGGCACGGTCGGTGCCGGTGATGATGTTGTAGCCCTGTGGGTTGGCCGGTGTGACGGTCGCACACGAAGGCGGGGCCGTGGAGTAGGAGATGATCACCTGAGGATCGCTGCCGCTGGGCGCGGGCGCCGCGGTACGGGCGGTGGCCTGAGGGGTGACGAACGAAGAACCCGCACCGCCGCCTCCGAACCCGGCGCCGCCGCTACCGCCGCCGCCGCCGAAGTAGCCGCCACCGCCGCCACCGCCGCCTCCCGGAGCGCCGGCGCCGCCGGTGCCGAGCGTGCCCGGACCGGCTGTCGCTCCGCCGCCTCCGCCGCCTCCGGTGTTGCCGCCTCCGCCGCCCCCGCCGTCACCCGGCACGGAATCGGAACTCCCGCCGCCGCCTCCTCCTCCCGCGCCTCCGGCGACATTCGCCGCAGCGGTTCCACCGGCGCCGCCCGGAAAGCCCGGTGTGGCGTCGGCCGACGAGCCGCCGTCTCCTCCCTTGCCTCCAGCGGCACCGAACGCCCCTCCGCTCCCCCCGGTGACACCATTTGCGCCCCCGCTGTTGCCCGTGCCGCCTGCTCCGCCGGTACCGGCCGCGGTGCCACCGCCCCCGCCGCCACCGAGGCTCAGGCGTCCGCCTCCGCCGCCTCCACCGGCGACGACCAGGCGGGTATCGGGCGTGAGACCGGTGCTCATGGCAGCGGTACGGACATCGCTGGCGCCGCCGCCGCCAGGGCCACCGGGGGTGTTCCCGCCACCGTTGAAGCCGCCGGAGCCAACGGCCCCGTTGCCGCCGACTTCGACGTACAGCGTGCTGCTCGGGGTGACCGGAACCCCTGTCGCGGTCACTCGCGCTCCGCTCCCACCGGCACCGCTGTTGAACGTGGCGCCCGCGCCCCCGACCGCGGTCACCGAAACGGCACTGACCCCGGCAGGCACGGCGAACGTCTGCTCAGCGCCCGTGAAGTCGAACGTGCACGTCGTGGTGGTACCGGTGGTGGTGCAGGTGCCCTGCGCATGAGCGGCTCCGGCCACTGTCACCGGAGCCGCGCCGGCGGCACACAGCACACCGACCGCGACACCGAGGGTCCGTGCGCGACGGCCTTTCGAACCGGCGCAACCTCCGCGCACACGCGAGTACGCCCGGCCGGACCGGTCGATGCCGACTGGCAGCGAAAAGACCACAATCACTCCTAACGAGAAGAGGGCAAGAGGAGGCGTGGAAGAACCGTGAGTGAGATTTCCCGGGCCACGGTCGGTTGCTGACCGCTATGGCGCCAGATCCACCCAAAAGGCCTTGCCCCGATCCAGCCGACGGGCAGGCGGGTTCCCGTTCTGCGGGTGTCCGAGTCAGTCAGGCTTTCCGTCGGGAGGGCCGGATGACGGTGAAGTTCGCGTACGAGAACCTGGGGGCGCAGGACCTGCAACGGCGTGGCCTGCGTCCCGAGACGGCGCCCACGGCAGTGCTCCTCGTGGACATCGAAGCCGACCTGACCATCCTGGACGAGGACCGTGTGGTGCTGGCGGAGGAATTCTTCCCGGTGGCCGAGCTGGCGCGAGCCCTGGTGGGCTGGCTGCGGCGGCCGGCCGGTGAGCGCGGAGATTTCGAGTTCGACTCGATGTCCTACGCGGACGTGGGCGAGGTGCGGATCCTGGGAACTTCCGAGGGATGGCGGGTCGGCTCCGTCTCGGAGCCGGACTCCTGGACCTCACGCGTCGGCTGGGAGGTCCTCGGCGCGGAGATCGAACGGTTCGTGACCGCCGTCCGCAAGGACGTCGTGGCGCTGGGCGCCGAGCCCGGCCTGATCCCCGAACTCTGAGAAACGGCCCGCTCTGCGACACGGCCCGTCGGGGCGGCACCCTGTGCGGGGTGCCGCCCTCTGGTGTTTCTCGACGGCACTGTCAGATGGTGCCGTCGTTGTTGACCGGGCCGACCTGGAAGGTTCCGGAGCATATGGTCCAGCGCGCCGGGACGAGAACCGCGGTGTGCGACGCCGGCGGGTAGATCCGCAGGTAGGTGCCGGTGCGCAGACAGGGTCCGCCGACGGGGCCGTTGGTGGTGCGGATGACCGCGGCGGTGGAGTGGGCGGGCGAGACCGTCACCGTCGAGTAGGACGCGCCGGTGCGGGTGGCGGCGGGTCCGATCTGCCGGTGTGCGGTGTCCAGGGCGCTGACGCCCGGGTAGCCGCGCAGCGCGCACTTGGTGGTGCTGGTGTTGGTGAACTGGATGGTCCAGTAGAGAGAACCGGCCGCACCCTCCTTGCGGCCCATGGAGAGGTAGAGATCGCTCGCGGAACAGGTACGGACCCCGGCCGACGCCTGCGCCGCCGCCGAGGTCACGCCCCAGGCGGCCCCGCCGGCCGTGAGCCCGGCGAGCGCCGCGGTCAGCAGGGCGACCGTGCCGCGACGGGACAAGTGGTGAGAGAACAGAGACATGGCGAATCCTCCTCCATCGGGCGAATGGGTGAATGAAGGTCATGGTGTTGGATGCACCTTCGCCCGGAAAAGTTGTGCCGTTCACCGGGAAAAAGTCCGGCACGGCCGGTGCTCACCACCCCTCCACGCCGGACGCAAGACGCCGGTGCCACCACGGTTCTGTTCGTGGTGCCAGCGGGTCGGGGAGTGTGAGGCGCAGGTAGCGGTGGTCCAGGGGTGTCAGTGTGCGTTGCAGTTCGGCTCGTGCGCGGGGTGGCAGCAGGGGCAGGATGTCGGCCAGGGCGTCCCGGGCCTGGCGTACGTCGTCGAGGGCGCAGCCCGGGCAGGCGGCGCAGTAGGACTCGCGGGGGTAGCGAGGTCGGCGTCCTGGTGGGTGGAGAAACGTGCGGTAGCGCCGCAGGGCGGTTTCGGTCGCGCCGCGTGAGAACCAGCGGCCGGGGGAGAGGCGCTCTGCGCGGTGGATGGCGAGGCTGGTGCGGTCGGACAGACCGGGTATGCGGGCCGGAGGGGGCTCTTCCCAGATGCGGGGGCCCGGGGTGGTGCGGTGGGCGCCGCGCAGGGCGCCGGGCCGGTTACGCGGCATCGGCCTTTCGGGGTGCGGTCATGAACTCCATGATGCCTCAAGGGCCTTCGTGACGGCATGCCGGGTTTTTGCGGGTGGTTCGGGGCGGGGGTGTTGCCGCAGAGTGCCGCGGCCGGCGCACGGACTCCGGCGACTGCCGGGTGGAGGCGGCACGGCGTCGGGGCAACCGTGGTTCTCGCGCCTACGCTGGACCCCTCAGCCCAGGGCCGAGCTGTCGGTCCGTCCGACGAGTGCCGCCTGGAGGAGCCCCATGGGCTGGACCGCGCAGGACATCCCCGCCCAGACCGGCCGCCTGGCCGTCGTCACCGGCGCCAACAGCGGCCTCGGTTACGTCACCGCGCGGGAGCTGGCCCGCAAGGGAGCCCGGGTGGTGCTCGCGTGCCGGAGTGAGGCGCGCGGGCTTGACGCCGGGGAGCGGATCGTGGCGGAGGTGCCGGGAGCCGAGGTCGAGGTGGAGCGGCTGGACCTCGGGGACCTGGCGTCCGTGCGGGACTTCGCGGACCGGGTGCCGTACGAGCGGATCGACCTGCTCGTCAACAACGCGGGCGTGATGGCGCCGCCGTACGGGACGACCGCCGACGGGTTCGAGACGCAGTTCGGGGTCAATCACCTGGGGCACTTCGCCCTCACCGGGCTGCTGCTGCCCGCCCTGCTCGCCACCCCGGGCGCCCGCGTCGTGACCGTCTCCAGCATGATGCACGCCCTCGCCAACATCGACATCCACGACCTCAACAGCGAGCGCCGGTACCGGCGTTGGATCGCCTACGCCCGCTCCAAGACCGCAAACCTCCTGTTCACGCACGAGTTGTCGTGGCGGCTGACCAGGCACCACGCCGACCTCGTCGCGGTCACCGCCCATCCGGGGTACGCCGCCACCAACCTCCAGACCGCCGGGCCGCGCGCCGAGGGGCGCAGGGGTGCCGAGCGGGCCATGGAGATCGGCAACCGGATCCTCGCCCAGCCGGCGGAGGCGGGCGCGCTGCCCACGCTGTACGCGGCGACCGCGCCCGACGTACGACCTGACGCCTTCGTCGGGCCCTCGTTCGCGAATTGGCGGGGTGCGCCCGCGCCGTCCTGGCGTGCGCCCTGGACGCTCAACGACGAGGTGGCGAGCATGCTCTGGGACGCCTCGGTGCAGCTGACAGGCGTGGAATTCGGCGCTCTCAAGGTGTGACGCGCCGCCGCAACGCCCCCGTTCGTAATCCCGGCGCATGGTCGGTCGTTGGGCCGTGCAACGACGACCGATGTCAGGGGGCCCACGATGAGGAGCATCAGCCGCAGGACGCTGCTGGCGGCAGGCGCGGGCGCCGGACTGCTCACGGCGTGCGGGGCCGACAACGGGCGCGGGGGCGGCTCGGGTCCGGCGCTGTCGCAGTGGTACCACCAGTACGGCGAGGCCGGCACCCAGCAGGCCGTGCAACGGTACGCCGCGGCGTACGAGAAGGCCGACGTCGCCGTGCAGTGGCGGCCGGGCGACTACGACCAGCAGACCGCCGCCGCCCTGCTCACCGACTCCGGGCCGGACGTCTTCGAGGGCAGCCCCACGCTCGACCAGATCCAGGGCGGCCAGGTCGCCGACCTCACCGATCTCCTCGACGGCGTCGAGGACGACTTCAACCCGGCCGTCCTCACGCCCAAGACCCACGGCGGGAGGATCTGGGGCGTTCCCCAGGTCATCGACACACAGCTGCTCTACTACCGCAGGAGCCTGCTCGCGGACGCGGGAGTCGAGCCGCCCACCACCCTGGACGCCCTCGTCGACGCCGCGAGGAGACTCACCGGCAGGACGGTCAAGGGACTCTTCCTCGGCAACGACGGGGGAGCGGGGGCGCTCGGCGCAACCCCTCTGTACGCGGCGGGACTTAGGCTCGTCACCGACGACGGCAGGGCCGGCTTCGACGACCCCTCCGCCGCCCGCACCCTCGGCAAGCTCCGCCGGCTCTACGCCGACAGGTCCCTCCTCCTCGGCGCACCCGCCGACTGGTCCGACCCCTCCGCCTTCCTCCAGGGCCTGACCGC
Source organism: Streptomyces sp. NPDC044064 (assembly GCF_056434245.1). Lineage (NCBI taxonomy): Bacteria > Bacillati > Actinomycetota > Actinomycetes > Kitasatosporales > Streptomycetaceae > Streptomyces > Streptomyces sp. NPDC044064. The sequence continues at coordinate 194,903 of NZ_JBWKFN010000002.1, read as the reverse complement.
CATGCAGTGGTCCGGGCTGTGGGCGCTGCCCCAGGTGCGGAAGGCCTTCGGCGACGACTTCGGGGTGCTGCCCTTCCCGATGGACGGCGGCGCCGGCCGGCCCGCCGTTCCCGTCGGTGCGTACGGTGCCGTCGTCAGCGCGCGCAGCAGGCGGCAGGAGGCCGCCAAGGCGTACGTGAAGTGGCTGTGGGTCGAACGCACCGACTTCCAGGAGGACTTCGCCCTCTCCTACGGCTTCCACATCCCCGCCCGGCTCTCCCTCGCCAGGAAGGCCACCAGGCTGAAGTCGGGCGCGGCCGCGGACGCCGTCCGCTTCACCACCGAGCACGGCTACGCCCAGCCCCTGCTGTGGACCCCGGCCTGCCAGACCGCCTACCAGGACGCGCTCAGCCGGATCATCAAGGGCGGTGCCGGTCCGGAGAGCGAGCTGCGGGCCGTCGTACGGAAGGTGTCGGCCGAGCTCGACCGGGTGAAGAAGAACGCGAAGAAGGCGTCGTGAGCCGGCGCAACGGCCTGTGGTTCTGGGTCTTCGTCGGCCCCTTCGCCCTCGGCCTCGCCCTCTTCACTTACGTTCCGCTGCTCTGGAGCGTGGCGCTCAGCTTCTTCGACGCGCACAACACCGTCACGCCGACGCACTTCGTCGGGCTGGACAACTACACGGCGATGATGGGGGACGACGCGTTCGTCGACAGCCTGCGGACCTTCCTCGTCTTCACCGCGTTCATCGTGCCCGTCACGTACGTGTTCTCCCTCTCCCTCGCGCTGATGGTCAACCGGCTCACCCGCGCCCGGGCCTTCTTCCGGTCCGTGTTCTTCCTGCCCGCCGCGTGCAGTTATGTCGTCGCTGCGCTCGTATGGAAGATGTCCCTGTTCAACGGGGTGCGCTTCGGGCTCGCGAACACCGTGCTGGGGTGGTTCGGCGGTGATCCCGTCGCCTGGCTCTCCACCACCGAGCCGCCCTGGTACTGGCTGGTCGTCGTCACCGTACGACTGTGGCTGCAAGCCGGGTTCTACATGATCCTCTTCCTCGCCGGGCTGCAGCGGATCGACCCCGCGCTGTACGAGGCGGCCGCCGTGGACGGGGCCCGGCCGGGCTGGACCGTGCTGCGGCACATCACGCTGCCCCAGCTGCGGGCCACCTCGGTCGCGGTGCTGCTGCTGCTCGTCGTCAGCGCCTTCCAGGCCTTCGACGAGTTCTACAACCTGCTGTCCGACGCCAGGGGGTACCCGCCGTACGCCCGGCCGCCGCTGGTCTACCTCTACTACACCGCCCTCGGACAGGGGCAGAACCTCGGGCTCGGCAGCGCGGGGGCGGTGATCCTCGCGCTGGTCGTGGCCGTGGTCGCCGTGGGACAGGCGCGGTGGCTGCGGCTGGGGAGGACGGACGCCGATGGATGACGCCCTGGTGCGGGCCGGGCGGGCACTGCGGCTGGTGCTGCTGATCGCGCTCGCCCTGCTCTTCCTGATCCCCTTCTATCTGCTGGTCCGCAACGGCCTGTCGAGCGAGCAGGACATCACCTCGCCCGAATGGACCTTCCTTCCCGGGGAGTTGAGGTGGGGAAACGTCCGGGAGCTGTTCGACGACCCCTCTGTGCCCTTCGCCCGCTCCCTCCTCAACTCCGCGCTGATCGCCGTCGCGACCACGCTCGGCACCCTGCTCCTCGCCTCCCTCGCCGGCTACGGCCTCGCCCGTGTCCCGTACCGGCACGCGAGCAAGGTCTTCCACGCCGTCCTCGGCACCCTCCTGGTCCCGGCCGCCGTGACGTTCGTGCCGAGTTTCGTGCTGGTGTCCTCGCTGGGCTGGATCTCCACGCTCCGCGGACTGGTCGTCCCGACGCTGTTCTCGGCCTTCGCCTGCTTCGTCTTCCGGCAGTATTTCCTCGGTTTTCCCCGGGAGCTGGAGGACGCGGCACAGGTCGACGGGCTCGGGCACTGGCGCACGTACTGGCTGGTGGTCGTGCCGAACGCCCGGCCGGTGTTCGCCGCCGTCGGGACCATCGTCTTCCTCGGCGCGTGGAACTCGTTCCTGTGGCCGCTGGTCATCGGGCAGGACCAGAGTGCCTGGACCGTGCAGGTGGCGCTGTCCTCCTTCGCGACGTCCCAGGTGATCCGGCTGCACGAGCTGTTCGTGGCCGCCGCCGTGTCGATCCTGCCGCTGCTTGCGGTGTTCCTGTGCCTGCAGCGGTGGATCGTGGCAGGGGTCGAGCGGTCGGGGATCGACTAGGGCCCGTATGGTTCCGGGCATGCGTTGCTGGATATGCGGCTCGGACCGGCTGAGTCCGGTCGGCGAACTCGCCTCGGGCGAGCGGTGGGGCGAGCGCCTTCAGCTCAAGTTCCGCCGCCCGGGACTCCTGAGGCCCCGGCCGGTGTTCGACGCCGGGCTCGCCCGGGCCTGCCGGGACTGCGGAGCCCTGTTTCCGTTCCTCGACGAGTACGCCCGGCGGGATCTGGACGCGGTGGCCGACGAGCTGACCGATGTCGAGGGGGCCGGGGCGCACCACGACGGGGAGTCCGAGGGCTCCGGCCCGTGAACCCGCGTGCTCACAGTGAGCCGCCGCTGTCCACCACCAGGTCGGTGCCGACGACCGAGGCCGCGTCGTCGGAGGCCAGGTAGAGGACGGCGGCGGCGACCTCCTCGGTGGTGGAGATCCGGCCGAGCGGGAGGGTGGCCTTCGCGCGCTCGGTGCGGTCGGCGTCCGTCTCGCCGGCGCGCAGCGACATCGAGGTGGCGGTGGCGCCCGGGCTGACCACGTTGATGCGGACGCCGTCGCCGATGTGGTCCAGGGCGGCGCCCCGGCTGAGGGCGGTCACGGCGGCCTTGGTCGCCGAGTAGGCGGCGGCTCCGGCGGAGGTGGCGTGCAGGCCGAACGTGGAGGACACGTTCACGATCGCGCCGCCCGACGGCTGGGTGCGCATCCGGCGGATCTGGGCCTGCAGGGCCAGGTGGACGCCGGTGACGTTGGTCGCGAGCTGGGTGTGCCAGTCCTCCTCCGGCAGTTCGGCGAGAGGCTGCCCGCCCCGGAAGACGCCGGCGTTGTTGACGGCCACGTCCAGCGAGCCGAAGGACTCGACGGCGGCCCGGACCAGCGCCTCCGCGTCGCCGCACCGGGAGACGTCGGCGGTCACCGCGAGAGCCTTGCCGCCCTGCTCCTCGATCAGCCGGACGGTCTCGTCCAGGGGCTCCCGCCTGCGCCCGGCGACGACGACATGCGCCCCCTGCGCGGCGAAAGCGAGGGCGACGGCCCGTCCGATGCCGGAGCCGGCGCCTGTGACGAGGGCGGTCCTGCCGGTGAAACGGGTGGTGGTCATGATCTCCCCTTTTCTTGACCGATCGGTTCAGTTTGAGGACGGGAAAACGGCCCTCTCGAGGAGGGCGGTACATCAGTCCAGCAGGGTCAGCGCCTGCTCCGCCGCGTCCCGCACGCGGGCCGGGTCCGCGGACGCCTTGCCGACCACCCGCAGGCCCTGCATCAGCACCAGCAGTGTGCGGGACAGGGCGAGCGGGTCGCGGTCGGACGGCAGCTCGCCCTGGGCCCGGGCGCGGACCAGCGTGGTGTGCAGGACCGTCTCCAGGTGGTCCCAGTTGCGCTCCACGCGCCGGGCGGCGGCCGGATCGTGCGGGGCCAGCTCGGCCGCCGTGTTGGTGACCAGGCAGCCGCTGCGGCGCAGTTCCCCGTGGGCCGCCTCGTCCGCGTAGCGCCGTACGACCGCTCGGACGGCCGGCAGTGCCGGGCCCGGCTGGGACAGCTCGTGCACGATCCGCGCGAGTCCGGACTGCTCGTACCGGTCGAACGCCTTCAGGTACAGCTCGTGCTTGCTGCCGAACGTCGCGTACAGGCTCGCCCTGCCGATGCCCAGGTGCTCGACCAGGTCGCTCATCGACGTCGCCTCGTAGCCGCGCCGCCAGAACAGCTCGAGGGCCGACTGCAGTGCGGCGTCGGGGTCGAATTCCTTGGTCCTGGCCATGCACCGCAGCCTAGGCATTTCTGGAACGACCGGTCAAGTATTCTGGCCGCTACGACGTTCCTGCGGCGGCCCGGCCCCTGCAGAGGACCACGCGCAGGCGGTCCGGGAGTTCGGGGCCGTGGACGCGGTGGGTGCACAGGGGCAGTGGGCCGGTGCGGCCGTCGCGGCCGGCGGTCGTTCCCGGTGCCGTGTGGCCCGGTGCCGTGTGGCCCGGGGCCGGTTTCGTGGCGCGGCCGGGCAGGGCCTGGACGCGGCCGACGGCGTTGCCGAGCAGTTCCGTGAACCACAGGTGCCGGTCGGGGCCGGCCGCGATCTGGAAGGGAACCTTGTCCACGCCGTCCGCCACCGGGAACTCGGTGATCCGGCCGTCCGGTGTCACCCGGCCGACACCGCTGGACTGTTCGGCGAACCAGAGGTTGCCGTCGGGTCCTTGGGTGATGCCGTCCGGGCCGGCGTCGGCGGACGGCAGCGGGAACTTCGTGATGTGTCCCGCGTGGTCGATCCGCCCCACCGCGTCGGCACCGGGAGCGGTGAACCACATGGCGCCGGGGCCCGCGGTGATGTCGAAGGGGAAGTCGTAGTCGCCCAGTGGGAATTCGGTGACCCGGCCGTCCCTGCCGACCCGGCCGATACTGCCGCTGATCGTCTCGGTGAACCACACGGTGCCGTCCGGCCCGGCGGCGATGCGGTAGGGGTCGCTCTCCGGCGTCGGGATCGGGTACTCGGTCACGGTGCCGTCGGGCGCCCTCCGCCCGATCCTGTTGGTCCCGGATTCGGTGAACCACACCGCGCCGTCCGGGGCGCTGGTGATGCCGGTCGGGGCGCTGTTCGCGGTCGGCAGCGGGAACTCGGTCACCTGGCCCTTCGTGGTGATCCGGCCGATCTTGTTGCCGAAGACCTCGGTGAACCAAAGGGCGCCGTCGCGGCCCCGGGTGATGTCGAAGGGAAAGCTGTCCGGGGTCGGGACCGCGTAGTCGGTGACGGTGCCGCCGGTCGTGATGCGCCCGATCCTGGACACCCCCGACTCGGTGAACCACAGCGCCCCGTCCGCCCCCGCCGTGATGGCGGCGGGGAAGCTGTCGGCGGTGGTGGTGATCGGGTACTCCGTCACATCCCCCGTGTCGGCCCGGGCAGGGGCGGCCACCGCCGTGGCGCCGATCAGGCCGCTGACGAACGCCGTGATCAGCCGGGGCGTACGTCGTCGAGACCTCGGACGGTCGGGCATGGGGGCAACCCTTCTCCAGGAACACCGAATCCGGACATGCGGTCAGGAATCTGACTGTATGTCCGGATTCAGGCTAGAGTTCGCCTCCGGGCCGCACGAGTCGGCTGATCCAAGCGGCTGACGGACGGCGCTCTCAGGTGCTCCGCACAGCGCTCTCAGGTGCTCCGCGCAGCGCTCTCAGGTGCTCCGCACCTGGTAAGCCGTCACCCGCACCGACTCGTCGTCCAGACACTGCCCGGACTCCAGGTCGAAGCGCTGCTTGAGCAGCGGGGACGCCACGAACGGGCGGCCCCGGTGGGTGCCGGTCAGGCCGCGGGAGAGGACCGCCGCGCCGCCGAACGGGTCGCGGTTGTCGATGCCGTACAGCCGGCCGTCACGGTCGCGGAACAGGGCGACCTGGCGGCCGTCCGGCAGCAGCGCGGCCACGCCACGGCCGGGCAGCAGCCGGCTCAGGTCGCAGACCGTGAACCACGCGCCCTCCGGGGAATCCAGCCGGATCTGAACCTTCAGGTCGGTCGTCTCGGGTGCCAGGGTCATCGCTGGGCGCTTCCTTCCAGGGGGCGGTGGCCGATGGTCAGCAGCGGCAGGTCGGGCTTGATCTGGTCGCGCTCGGGCACGAAGCCGACGACCGGGTCGGGGGTGTCCGGCGCGTTGACGAAGGACACGAACCGCGCGAGCTTCTCGGGATCGTTGATGGTGGTCGCCCACTCGTCGGCGTAGTGGGCCACGTGGTCCGCCATCAGGGACTCCAGCTCCTCGCAGATGCCGAGGGAGTCCTCCACGACCACGTCGCGCACATGGTCCAGCCCCCCGGGGATCCGCTCCAGCCAGGTCGAGGTGCGCTCCAGCCGGTCGGCGGTGCGGATGTAGAACATCAGGAACCGGTCGATCAGACGGACCAGCTCGGCGTCCGACAGGTCCTGGGCCAGCAGGTCCGCGTGGCGCGGGGTGGCGCCGCCGTTGCCGCCGACGTACAGGTTCCAGCCGTTGGAGGTGGCGATCACGCCGAAGTCCTTCGACTGGGCCTCCGCGCACTCACGGGCGCAGCCGGAGACCGCCGACTTGAGCTTGTGCGGGGAGCGCAGGCCCCGGTAGCGCAGCTCCAGGTCGATCGCCATGCGGACCGAGTCCTGGACGCCGTAGCGGCACCAGGTCTGCCCGACACAGGACTTCACCGTGCGCAGCGCCTTGCCGTAGGCGTGGCCCGACTCGAAGCCGGCGTCCACCAGACGGGTCCAGATCAGCGGGAGCTGCTCGACCCGGGCGCCGAACATGTCGATCCGCTGACCGCCGGTGATCTTCGTGTAGAGGCCGAAGTCGCGGGCGATCTCACCGATCACGATCAGCCCCTCGGGGGTGATCTCACCGCCGGGGATGCGCGGGACGACCGAGTACGAGCCGTTCTTCTGCAGGTTGGCCAGGAAGTGGTCGTTGCTGTCCTGCAGGGCCGCCTGCTCCCCGTCCAGGACGTAGCCGCTCACGCCGATCGAGGGGGCGAGGGAGGCGATGACCGACCCCACCGCCGGCTTGCAGACCTCACAGCCGCCGCCGCCCCGGGCGTCCTCGCGGCCGTAGCGGTCGAGGAGGTCCTGGTAGGTGCTGATGCGCAGGGCGAGGACGATCTCGTACAGCTCCTCGCGGGTCTGGGAGAAGCAGCCGCACAGGCCCTTGTCGACCTCGACGCCGGAGGCCTCCAGTTCGGCGGTGACCAGCTGGCCGAGCACCTTGACGCAACTGCCGCAGCCCGTGCCGGCCTTGGTGCACTTCTTCACCTCGGGCACGGTCGTGCAGCTGTGCTCGGTGACCGCGCCGCGGATCGTGCCCTTGGAGACGTTGTGGCAGGAGCAGATGATGGCCTCGTCCGGCAGTGCGGACGGGCCGAGCTGGGCCCCCGAGCCCGCTCCGGCGGGCAGGACGAGCGACTCGGGGGAGATGGGCGGGACGGTGCCGGTCAGGGCGCGCAGGGTGCCGTAGGCGTCCGCGTCGCCGACCAGGATGCCGCCCAGCAGCGTGCCGTCCCGGCCGATGACCAGCTTCTTGTAGAGGCCTGCGCGGGAGTCGGAGTAGACGACGTCCAGGCAGTCCTCGGTGGTGCCGTGCGCGTCACCGAAGGAGGCCACGTCCACACCGAGCAGCTTCAGCTTGGTGGACAGGTCGGCGCCGGTGAACGTCGGCTGATCGGTCTCGTCGGCGGCGATGGTGGCCGCCGCGGTCTCCGCCTGCTCGTAGCCGGGCGCGACCAGGCCGTACACCCGGCCGTCCGCGGCCAGCGCGCACTCGCCGATCGCGAACACGTGCGGGTCGGAGACGGTACGGCACTGCTCGTCGACCGTGATGCCGCCGCGCTCGCCCACGGTCAGGCCGCAGTCGCGGGCCAGCTGGTCGCGGGGGCGGACACCGGCGCTGAACACCACCAGGTCGGTGGCCAGCTCGGAGCCGTCGGACAGCTTCATGCCGGTGACGACACCGGCTTCGTCGACCACGATCTCCTGGGTGCCCACGCCCGTGTGGACGGTCAGGCCCATGTCCTCGATGGTGCGCAGCAGAGCCGCGCCACCGCCCTCGTCGACCTGCACCGGCATCAGGCGCGGTGCGAACTCCACGATGTGGGAGGTGAGCCCGAGACCCTTCAGCGCGCCGGCCGCCTCGAGCCCCAGCAGACCGCCGCCCACCACGGCGCCCACCTGGGCCTTGGCCATCGCGTACGCCTCGATCGCGAGCAGGTCCTCGATCGTGCGGTAGACGAAGCAGCCCTCGGCGTCCTTGCCCGGGACCGGCGGCACGAAGGGGTAGGAGCCGGTGGCGAGTACGAGGGTGTCGTACTCGAAGACCTGGCCGGACCTCGCCGTGACCTTCCGCGCCGCGCGGTCGATCGTCTCCGCGGGGTCGCCGACGTACAGCTCGATGCCGTGCGTCTCGATGAACTCCATGTCGGTCATGGAGAGTTCCTCGGGTGTCCTGCCCGAGAAGTACGAGGTGAGGGCGACGCGGTCGTATGCGGGACGCGGTTCCTCGCACAGCACGACCACGCGGTGCGTGGCGGTCAGGCCGCGCTCGCCGAGTGCTTCGAGGAAGCGCTGGCCGACCATGCCGTGGCCGACGAGCACGATCGTGGGGGTGGCCCCCGGGGTGGCGGTCATTCAGGAGCCTCCATCGTTGGTGAGCAGGTGGAGCAGAGGGCCTTCGTCGGGGAGCGGCTCTGCTCCCTCCCAGGCGCGGGCGAGTGCGCCGACGGTGCCGAGTTCGCCGACGAGCACCCCGCCGACCAGGCGGTCGTCGCGGACGACGACCTTGCGGTAGGTGCCCCGGGTGGCGTCGGCCAGCTGCACGACGTCGTCGCCGGGGCGGGGCTCGGTCTCGCCGAACGCGGCGAGGTCGAAGGGGGAGTCGCGGCCGGTGAGGGTCAGCCGGGTCAGCGCGCGGGTGCCGGTGTACCGGGCGTGCGGGGCGCCCGCGAGCAGTTCGGCGAGCAGCTCGGCCTGTTCGAGGGCCGGGGCGGCGAGGCCGTAGACCGTGCCGTCGTGTTCGGCGCAGTCGCCGATGGCGTGGATGTGCGGGTCGGAGGTGCGCAGCTCGTCGTCGACGAGGACGCCCCTGCGGACGGCGAGGCCCGCCTGCTCCGCCAGACCGGCGCGCGGCCGCACCCCGCAGGCGAGGACCACGAGGTCGGCGTCGAGGGCGTACCCGTCGGCCATCTCCACCGAGCGGACCGCGCCGCCGACGCAGCGCACGTCCCGCACCCGGCACTCGGTGTGCACCTCGACGCCCAGGTCCAGCAGGTGCCGCAGCACCAGCCGGGAGGCGTTCGGGTCGAGCTGGCGTTCCATCAGCCGCTCGGCCTGCTGGGCGAGCACCACCTGCGCGCCGCGCACGGCCAGCGCGCGGGCCGCGGAGACCCCGAGCAGCCCGCCGCCGATGACGACCGCCCGCACGCCCGGGCGTACTGCCTTGGACAGGCCCAGGCAGTCGTCCATCGTGCGGAACGCGTGCACGCCCTCCGGAAGCTGGTGGTCGGCGGTGAACAGGCCGCGCAGCGGCGGCAGCACGGGGTTGGAGCCGGTGGCCAGCACCAGCGAGTCGTATGCGATCGACGAGCCGTCGGCGCAGTGCAGCTGCCGCGCGGTGCGGTCGATGCCGGTGACCCGGGTGCGCACCAGGCCGCCGGGGGCCGGGAGGGAGATCACCTCCGGGGCGTACCGGCCGGCCAGCACCTCGGCGAGCAGCACCCGGTTGTACGGCCGGTGCTCCTCGTCGCCGACGAGCAGCGCGGGCGTGCCCAGCTCGCCGAGCCGCCGGGCGAGCCGTACGCCCGCGAGGCCGGCGCCGATCACCACCACACGCGTATTCGAGGTCATGCAAAGGAGCGTGCGGCCCCGACGTTACCCGGCCGCATCACTCCTGTTTCCCGTGAGGAACGCTGCCCTCAGCGGGGGCGGACCGGCGGTGTGAGGGTCCCGTGCGCGCATCTCGGCGCGCTGTGAGGGTCAGCGGCTCCCCGTCAGATGGGCGAAGACCACCACGTTGCCCTGGTAGCCGGTGGCTCGCGAATAGGCGCCGCCACAGGTGATGACCCGCAGCTCGGGGCGCCTGGCCGCGCCGTACACCTTCTCGTCGGGGAAGTTGCGGGCCGCGTACACCTCCACCGCGTCCACGGTGAACACGGCGGTGCTGCCGTCCTCGCGGTCCACCTCGATGACGGCGCCCCGCTTCAGGCCGCCGAGGTTGTAGAAGACGGCGGGGCCCTCGGTGTTGTCGACGTGGCCCGCGACGATCGCGGTGCCCGTCTCGCCGGGCGTGGTGCCGGCCTCGTACCAGCCGGCGAGGTTCTTCTCCGCTGCGGGCGGTACGTCCAGGCTTCCGGCGCTGGTGAGCGCGAGGCCCATGAGCGGAGCGCTCACCCTGATCGCGGGGATGCGGATCCGGGTGGGCGGGGACGGATCGAGCGCGGGCGCCGTGAGCCGTTCCTCGCCCGGGTCGGGGCGGCCCTCGGCGGCCGTCGGCTGCGGGGGCGCGTGCGTCGCGGATCCCGTGCCGAGCAGCCACACCGCCGAGCCGAGGGCCACGACGGTGACCGCGGCTATCGCGGTGTCCCCGATCCTTCGCATACGAAACCCTCTCCCGGAGGCGAACCTCCCGCGAGGCGGGACTTGGGTGGTGTCCTGGAGGGGCCCCGTCAAAGGGACCCCCGTCCCCCTCCGGGCCACGAGGGGCATCGGACCCGGAGGGGGCGGGACTTGCGGTACCGGCGGACGGACAGCGGAGGGTGTCCGTCAGATCCCGTCGCCTCTCGCCCGGCGATGCAGGAGCCAGGTACCGCCCGCGGCGGCGACGGCCAGAGCCGCCACACCCGCCGTGGTATGCACGGGGTCGGTGCCGAGTGCGCCGCCGACCCCCGTCTTCACGCTTCCCCGCGGCTGCACCTGCTCGTGCGCCGCGCCCAACGCCACGACCAGGTCGCCCGTGACCTGCTTGGTGCCCTCCGCGCACTGCGCGACGATCTCGTACGTCCCCGGCTGCGCGCTCGGCGGCACCCGGAACTGTCCGATCGCCTCGCCCTCGTGCGTACTGGGCGCCAGCGTGAAGGTGCCGGCGCCGACCGCGCCCGCGTCACCGACCGCCGTGCCCCGGTCCCCGCAGGCCGCCGTGTTCACGGTGACCTGGCTGCCGGGCATGGTGGTGGACGGGTACACCTGCAGACTGCCGGTCTCGGCGTGGGCCGGTGCCGTGGCGAGTCCTGCCGCGGCGACGGCGAGCGCGGTACCGGTCAGCAGACGGGCGGTGCGTCGCATGGTGCTCCCCAGGGCTGGTCCGACTCGTTGATCCGACTCGTACAGGGGGCGCGGCCCCTGCCCTTTTGAGGAAAGTCGCACTCGGGCCCGGCCGCTTCCTGACGATGTGTCAGAAATGCGGTGAACGGGTGGCGCCCACGGCCCCCGCACGGCCTAGCCGGGATGGATTCCGGCAGGTCATGGAGGTGCACAAGAACAAGTATGAAAAGAACACAAATGGCTCTCCGCTCGAGTGTGAACGGGTGACCCGGCGACCGGTGCACTCCGCCCCACGGAGCGTCAGGCATGCCCAACCGCCCCCGGAGCGGGGGCATCTGACTCCGCGGGACTAGTGCGGCAGGCGCTGGGCCAGTCCGTCGAGGACGACGTCCAGGCCGTAGTCGAACTTGGCCTCGCGCTGCCGTGCGGGGTCGGTGGCGGCGGCATCGGTGGAGGCGTAGGAGGCGGCGAGGTTGCTGTGGTCGGCCGCGGCCTGCTGGGCGGCGGGCAGCAGGCGGGCGACGAACTCGGCCTCGGTCTGCCCCGAGCGGGCGACTGTGGTGAGCCAGGCGGCCTCGGTGGTGCTCATGCCGATCACGTACGCCAGCAGTGCGCTGATCGCTCCCTCGGGGTCGGGGAAGCCGGTCTCGACGAACAGGGCGGCGAGCCGTTCGTTGAGGGCCATCAGGTTGGGGCCCAGGTAGGCGAGTCCCGCCTGGCCCATGACCGTGGACAGCCAGGGGTGTCGCAGGGCGGTGGCGCGGAAGGCGTGCGCGGTCTCGGCGGCGGCCGCCCGCCAGTCGGGGCTGCCGGCGGGCGGGACCCGGATCTCGGCGGCGACCTCGTCCACGGCCAGCTCCATCAGCTCGTCCTTGGTGGCCACGTGCCGGTACAGGGAGGTCGCGCCGGCGTTCAGCCGGGCGCCGAGCTTGCGCATGCTGAGCGCCTCGATGCCGTCGGTGTCCAGCACGGCGATGGCCTCGCGGACGATCGCGTCCCGGCTGAGGGAGGGCTGGTCGGGCTCGCGCCGCGGCCGGGCCCAGACGGAGGGGATCGGGTTCGGCTCGGTCCTTGCGGCCATCGGTGGACTCCTCTGTGTGCGTACGTCGTTCGCATCAAGCGTACAGAGTTCAAGGGTTGCGCACACCGTTCCGGGCTGCGTACAGTGTTCGCATCGAACGGAACAGTGTTCGCAGCATCGGAACGCTGTACGCAGCACGGCGTACGGCGACACAAGGGGGAACTCCCATGGAAACCCGCAACCCACGTCGCTGGTGGATCCTCGTCGTGCTCTGCCTGAGCACGCTGGTCCTGGTGGTCGACAGCATGGCGCTCACCGTCGCGGTGCCCGCGATGACCGAGGACCTCGGCGCGAGCGCCCAGGCCGTCCAGTGGATCCTCGACTCCTACGTCCTGGTCTTCGCCGGCCTGCTGCTCACCTCCGGCAGCCTCGGTGACCGCTTCGGCCGCCGGAAGGTGATGCTGATCGGCCTGCTGCTGTTCGGCGCCGCCTCACTGGCCGGCACGTTCGCCGCCGACCCGGGCCAGGTGATCGCGGTACGCGTGGCGATGGGCGTCGGCGGGGCGCTGATCATGCCGTCCACCCTCTCCATCCTCATCACCGTCTTCGACGAGGAGGAGCGCGGCAGGGCGATGGCGGCGTGGGGTTCGGTGTCGATGCTCGGCCTGGTCGGCAGCCCGGTGCTGGGCGGTGTGCTGGTCGACCACTTCTCCTGGCACTCGATCTTCTTCCTCAACGTCCCCGTGGTCGCGCTGGCCGTCCTCGCCGGCGTGACCCTGATGCCGGAGTCGAAGGCGCCCTGGCAGAAGGCCGATCCGCTGGGTGCGGTGCTGTCCGCGGCCGGGATGACCGCGCTGGTCTGGTGGATCATCGAGATCCCGCAGTACGGTGCCTTCGGCGGCCGCTCGCTGGTCAGCCTGTCGGTCGCGGCCGGCGCGCTCGCCGCCTTCGTGGTCTGGGAGAACGTCACCGAGTCCCCGATGGTCCCGCTGGTCCTCTTCAAGCACCGCAACTTCACCGGTGGTTCGCTCTCCCTGGCCCTGGTCCAGATCGGCAACGGCGGCCTGCTGCTGGTCCTCACCCAGTACCTGCAGTTCGTCCTCGGCTACTCGGCCATCAAGGCGGGCCTGGCCTTCCTGCCGCTGGCCGTGACCGCGATCGTCGGCAACACCGTGGGTGTGAAGGTGGCCGCGAAGATCGGCAACCGCTTGGTGATCCTGACCGGCATGCTGACCATGGTGGCCTGCTTCGCCCTGCTGACCACGGTCGACGCGGGCTCCGGCTTCACCGTCCCGGCGATCGCCCTCGGCCTCCTCGGCCTCGGTGCCGGTGCGGCCATGCCGGCCGCGGTCGGCGCCCTGATGGGCACCATCCCGGCGGACAAGGCAGGCGTCGGCTCGGCCCTCAACGACACCGTCCAGCAGGCCGGTACCGCCCTCGGCATCGCGATCCTCGGCTCGCTGCTCTCCAGCGGCTACACCGACCGGATGCCCGCCGACGCACCCGCCAAGGCCCGCCAGTCCGTCGCCGGCGCCGTCGCCGCGGCCCACCCGGGCCTCCTCGGCGCCGCCCGCGAGGCCTTCACCTCGTCGATGTCCACCACCTTCGCGCTCAGCGCCCTCGGGGTTCTGGCGGCGGCGGTCCTGGCCACCGTGGTGATGCGGGACGCCGAGCCGGAGCAGGCCGTCGAATCCCCCTCCGGGGAGCAGGAGTTGGCGGCCTGACCGGAGCGCACACCAGAAGGCCGGTGCCCGGACGGGCACCGGCCTCGTGGTGTTCCAGGGCTCAGCTCACGTTGACCGCGCTCCAGGCCGCAGCCACCGCGTTGTACTCCGCACTCCCCGCGCCGTAGAGGTCCTTGGCCGCGCTGAGGGTGGCCGTGCGGGCGCCCTTGTAGTTCGTGGAGGACGTCATGTAGACCGTCAGCGCCCGGTACCAGATCTTGCCGACCTTGTCCCGGCCGATGCCGGTGACCGTCGAGCCGTTGTAGGTCGGCGAGTCGTAGCTGACCCCGTTGATGGTCTTCGCGCCGCTGCCCTCCGCGAGCAGGTACGCGAAGTGATTGGCGACGCCCGAGGAGTAGTGGACGTCGAGGTTCCCGACCGACGAGCTCCAGTAGTCGGCGGAGTTCCCGTCCTTGGACGGCTTGTCCATGAAGCGCAGGGCGGGCTTGCCGAAGCCGGGCTTCACGATCTTCTCGCCGATGAGGTAGTCACCGGGGTCGGACGGGTTGGCGGCGTACCACTCGACCATCGTGCCGAGGATGTCGGAGGTGGCCTCGTTGAGTCCGCCGGACTCGCCCGAGTAGGTCAGCCCAGCCGTCTTCGAGGTCACGCCGTGGGACATCTCGTGCCCGGCCACGTCCAGCGCGACCAGGGGCCCGAAGGTGCTGCCGTCACCGTCGCCGTACGTCATGCAGAAGCAGCTGTCGTCCCAGAACGCGTTGTTGTAGTTGTTGCCGTAGTGGACGCGGTTGTACGAGCCCTTGCCGTCGCCCGCGATGCCGTTGCGGCCCTGGACGTTCTTGTAGTAGTCCCAGGTCTCGTTGGTGCCGTACTGGGCGTCGACGGCGGCCGAGGAGCGGTCGGAGTTCACGCCCGTGCCCCAGTGGTTGTCGGCGTCCGTGAACAGGGTCGCGGGCGCCCGGCTGAAGCAGATGCCGAAGAAGCACAGGTCGGTCTTGTTCTCCGCGTCACCGGTGTAGGTGTTGCCGCGGGTCGGGTCCTTCAGCTGGTACGACGACCCGGACTGGGTCGTCTCCAGCGGCACGGTCCCGCCGTACAGCGACTTGCCGTCGCCGGTGGCCGTCTCGATGCTGTCCCAGGCGTCGATCTGGGCGCCGGTGCGGGCGTCGGTCAGCACGGTCCGGGCGACCGGGTTGCCGAGCGAGTCCTGGCCGACGGCGTTGGTGCGCCAGGCGAGCTTCGGCGCGCCGTGCAGGGCGTCGACGATCAGCTCGGGCTTGGCCTTCAGGTTCTTCAGCGCGTCACCGAGGTTGACGGCGCGCAGTGCGTTCACCGCGAGGTCGGCGGCCTTGGGGCCGGACACCCTGGGGACGATCGAGGACAGGGCGATCCGGCTCCGGGTCGCCCTGTCGGCGCTGCGGAAGGCGCCGCTCGGAGCGAGGTGGACCACGAAGTCGCCACCGAGTACCGGGAGTTGGTGGTAGGTGCGCTCGTAGCGGACGTGCTGGGTGCCGTTCCGGTCGACGATCACGTCCCGGACGCTGGTGTCCTGGGCGGAGGTCAGGCCCAGGCTCGCCGCGTGTGCCACGAGGGCCGAGGCCGCGTTCGCGACGGCTCCGGCGCGCGTCGGCCGGACGTCGGCGTGGGCGGCGGGGGAGAGCGCGGCGGCCAGCAGGGTCGCGGTGGTGGCGGCGACGCCGGCGGTGGCGAGACGACGGGCTCCTCGGACGTGCAGACGTATCCGACTCATCTGTCTCCTTGGGGGAGGCGCCTTCGAGGCGTGGGGGTGAGGCGTGGGGGTGGCGCTGAGTTCGACTGCGATTTAAGAGGCCATGACATGTCATGTCCATAGCGGCGTCATGGAGATGTGTGCGGAGTCGAAGGGGGTACAGAATCGTTTCCGTGATCACCCCGGACCCGCGAGACGCGCTCCCCTTCTTCGTCTACGGCACCCTTCGCCCCGGCGAGCCCAACCACGACCTGTTCCTGCGCGGCCGCACGCACACGGAGGAACCGGCGCGTCTCCCGGACGCGGTGCTCTACGACGGCCCCGGCTACCCCTACGCCGTCGAGGCCCCCGGGGAAGCGGTCAGCGGCGAGCTGGTCACCGCGCTCCCGGAGGCCTACGCCCGCCTGCTCGCGGAACTGGACCGGCTGGAGGAGTACGCCCCCGGCGACCCGCGCAACCTGTACGAGCGCGTCGCCCGGGACGTCGTACGCGCCGACGGCACGGCCGCCCGGGCCTGGGTCTACGTGGCCGCGCCGCGCATCGCCGCCCGGCTGCGGGCCCGGGGGCGGCTGATAGCGGGCGGGGACTGGCTCGCCCGCCGCTGACTCAGCCCAGCAGCCGCAGCCCCTCGGGCACGGCGATCCCGAACTCCTCCTCCACCACGCGCCGCGCCTCCGCCTCGTCGGCGAGCTTGCGCTCGGTCACCGTGCCGTCCGCCCGGGTCTCGACCAGCCGGTCGCCGTCGAGGGCGAGGTGCCGTTCGGGAGTCGTCCGCTGCAGATAGGGGCGGTGGGTGAAGGGGGAGCGCGGGTTGGTGCCGACGTGCCAGTTGAACACCTCGAAGTCGGGCGCGACGAACGGCTCCAGGGTGAACGCGTACTGGCTCACCCAGTCCCGCGCTTCCCGGTCGTACGTCTGCAGCGCCCACAGCTCCAGCGGCCCGCCGTGCGGCAGATGCACGAGCCGGTGCCGGCGCCCCGCACCCTCGAACTCCTCGCCGACGGTCAGCGGCACCGGCGCCAGCAGCGCCCCGGCCGCCCCGAACCCGACGTCCGCCAGATACGGCCGCGGCTCACCCGGCACCTCCACCCGCAGCGTCATGTGCGTACGCGGCCGGCTCTCGGGCTCCTCCGCACCGAGGACGACCCGGCCCGCCAGCCCGGTCACGCCGAAGCCGAGCGCCTCCAGGGCCAGCCTGAGCAAGGTGTTGTGCTCGTAGCAGTAGCCACCGCGCCGACCGCGGACGATCTTGGCCATCAGATCGCCCGGGGCGAGGGACGGGGCCTTGCCGGACAGCGGGTCCAGATTCTCGAAGGGCAGGGACAGCGCATGAGCCAGGTGCACGCCCCGCAGGGTCGGGAGATCGGCCCGCCTGCCCCCCTTCCATCCGATGCGCTCCAGGTAGGCGTCGAGGTCGAACTGCTCGGTGTCGGACATACCGCGAACCTACGCGAGCCGTACCCGCCGCCACCGCGTCCCGCGGACGGAACCGCACTACTCCGGTGGACCTAGGGCCTGCGTCACCCGGGCCTGACGGCCTCCACCCGCACCGCGCACGTCTTGAACTCCGGCATCCGCGAAGTCGGGTCCAGGGCCGGGTTGGTGAGGGTGTTGGCACGGCCCTCGCCCGGCCAGTGGAAGGGCATGAAGACGGTGTCCGGGCGGATGGCGGTGGTGATGCGGGCGGGTGCCACGGCCCGGCCGCGCCGGGAGACCACCGCCAGCGGATCGCCCTCGGCCGCCCCGAGCCGGGCCGCCAGACGCGGGTGCAGCTCCACGAACGGGCCGGGCGCGGCCGCGTTCAGCTCCGCGACCCGCCGCGTCTGCGCGCCCGACTGGTACTGCGACACCACCCGGCCGGTCGTCAGCAGCAGCGGATACTCCGCGTCCGGCTCCTCCGCACTCGCCCGGTGCGTCACGGGCACGAACCGCGCCCGGCCGTCCGCGGTGGCGAACCGGTCCAGGAAGAGACGCGGGGTCCCCGGATGCACGGAGGTCTCGGCGTCCTGGGCCGGATCGTCGGGGAGCGCGTCGAGCACCGCGTCCTCGCCGTCCTCGGCAGCCGTGTCCGGCACCGACGGACACGGCCAGAACACCCCGTTCTCCTCCGCCAGCCGCCGGTAGGTGATCCCCGAGTAGTCCGCCGGGCCGCCCGCGCTGGCCCGGCGCAGCTCCTCGAAGACCTCCTCGGGGTCGGTCGGGAAGCCCTTCTGCACGCCCAGCCGGCCGGCCAGCTCGTGCAGGACGTGCAGGTCGCTGCGGACCTCCGGCGGCGGGGCGACCGCCTGCCGGCGCAGCAGCACCCTGCCCTCCAGGCTGGTCGTCGTGCCCGTCTCCTCGGCCCACTGGGTGACCGGCAGCACGACGTCCGCCAGCTCCGCCGTCTCCGACAGCACGACGTCCGCCACGGCGAGGAAGTCCAGCGAACGCAGCCGCTCCTCGACATGGGCCGCCCGCGGCGCCGACACCACCGGGTTGGACCCCATCAGCAGCAGCGTGCGGATGTCCGTGCCGAGCGCGTCCAGCAGCTCGTACGCGCTGCGCCCCGGCCCGGGCAACGAGTCGGGGTCCACGCCCCACACCCCGGCCACGTGCCGCCGCGCCGCCGGGTCGTCCAGCTTGCGGTAGCCGGGCAACTGGTCCGCCTTCTGGCCGTGTTCCCGCCCGCCCTGCCCGTTGCCCTGCCCGGTCAGACAGCCGTACCCGGACAGCGGCCGGCCCGCGCGGCCGGTCGCCAGGCACAGGTTGATCCACGCGCCCACCGTGTCGGTCCCCTTGGCCTGCTGCTCCGGCCCGCGCGCCGTCAGCACCATCGCCGACTCCGGCTCGCAGAACAGCCTTACCGCCTCTCGCAGTTGTGGCACGGACACCCCCGTGATCCGCTCCACGTACTCCGGCCAGTGGGCCATCGCCGCCGCCCGGGCCTCCGCCCAGCCGGACGTGCGCTCCTGGATGTACGCCTCGTCCGTCCGGCCCTCCGCCACCACCAGGTGCAACAGGCCGAGCGCCAGCGCCAGATCCGTGCCCGGACGGGGCGCCAGGTGCAGGTCCGCCTGCTCGGCGGTCCGCGTGCGCCGCGGGTCCACGACGATCAGCGTGCCGCCGTTGTCCCGCAGCTCGCTGAAGAACCGCAGCGACGGCGGCATGGTCTCGGCGAGGTTGGAACCGACGAGGATCACGCACCCGGTCCTCGGGACGTCCTCCAGCGGGAACGGCAGCCCCCGGTCGAGACCGAACGCCTTCGTGCCGGCGGCCGCCGCCGACGACATGCAGAAGCGGCCGTTGTAGTCGATCTGCGATGTGCCCAGCACCACCCGCGCGAACTTGCCGAGCGTGTACGCCTTCTCGTTCGTCAGCCCGCCCCCGCCGAACACCCCCAGCGCGTCGGGGCCGTACCGCTCCCGCGCCGTGCCGAGCCGCTCCGCGATCAGGTCGAGCGCCGCCTCCCAGGAGGCGGGCACCAGCCGGCCGCCGGACCGCACGAGCGGCGAGGTCAGCCGCACCGCCGACGACAGCACCGCCGGAGCCGTACGCCCCTTGCCGCACAGCGCGCCCCGGTTCACCGGGAAGTCCGCGCGCTCGGTCACCTCGACGCCCCCCTGCGGCAGGGGCGTGATGTTCATCCCGCACTGCAGGGCGCAGTACGGGCAGTGGGTGGGCGTCGAGGTGGTCTCCATGGAGACCAGCGTGCTTCGGGCGTGTTACGTCCCGTGACGGCTCCCTGTTACACGGCCGGGAAGCCGGCCTCCCCGCCGGGTCGGGGGCGGCGTGAGGTGCCGGTTTCCGTTCCTACTGCCGGTTCAGGGAGCGGGTGACGCCCGCCGCGATCGTCGTCGCCAGCACCCAGCCGGTGGCGATCAGCAGATACGACAGCCACTGGTACCCGCTGCGCGGCGCGAACGCCCCTTCCTGGCCGAAGTCGATGATCGGCAGCAGCAGGTCGAGGGTGTAGAAGAGCGGGTTGAACGCGGGCGCCTCGGAGGGCTTGAGCGCGTGCGGATGGTGCAGGGCGAAGGCGAGCGTACCGGTGCACAGCAGCAACAGCAGCCAGCCCGCGGCCCGCATCGGGCGGAAACCGTAGCCGACGGCCGCGTCCTGGAGACAGCCCCACAGCCGGGCGTACGGTGGCAGGGTGCGGCGGTGGCGACGGAGCTTGGCCAGCTGGACGGTGCGCGCCGCGACGTCGTCGCCCACCGTGCGGTACGCCGTGGTCAGCTGCTCGTAGGGATGGGGAAGATAACCGTCCAGCTCGCGTTCCAGCAGCGGAAGACGCTGCTCGGCCGGGAGGTGCGGGGTCAGGACGCGGTAGCTGAGCCCGTCGGTCTGGACCTGCTGGGGCCACACCTCGGGCGGCACGTGCAACAGGTCGAGCTGGGCACGGCGCAGATTGACGGATCCCTCGATCGGCGCGGCCTCCCGCAGCCACAGCTCGCCGACGACACTGCTGCTGGCGCGCAGGGCCTGGCCGCCCGGGTTGGACAGACGGGCGTGGGCCAGGTTGAGCTGGCGAGGAATCCGGGCACCGCCCAGATTGACCCGGCCACGGGTCCGCAGCCGCATGGCGTGCAGGTCGGTGCCGACCGTCAGCACCTCGGCGTGCAACGCGGTTCTCCCGGGGGCGTTCAGCTCCGCGTCGTTGAGGTTCACCTGACCACGGACGACCGCCCCGTTCACGTGGACCGCGCCGTGCGCGACCAGCCCCGGGGCCCACACGTCCGTGCCCACCTCGGCGTGGTTGAGCTGGAGCACGGGCTCCTCGGGGACCTCGTCTGGCCTGCCGAGCCGCGCACCGTTGGCGAAGAACGCTCCGGACAGCTTCGCCCCCTGAAGCCGTACCGGCCCCGTGACACGGCAGCAGGTCATCCGCACGACCCCTTCGGCGCGCAGATTCCCGGCCGTCAGCCCTGGCAGCACCGAGTCGCTCAGGACCAGAGCGACGACCTGCGCCCCGTACAGATCGGGCGGCTCCTCGAAGTGGCAGAACCGCAGCCGGACGGGATGGCCGACGGTTCCGTACTTGAGGTCCAGCCGCCCCGTGATGCGCGCGCCCGCCACCTTGAGACCGGCTGTCCGCCCCTCCCGCACCGGCCCGTCCAGCAGGAGCTCCTGCAGCACCTCCGCCCGCAGCGTGCGCTCGGGGCCCCACGAGGCGCCCTGCGCGGGGTCCTCGTCGTCGCCCTGCCGGAAGTCGACCCCCTCGCCGAGCGGGAAGGCGTCCCGAACGCGCCGCTCGGCCGGCGTCAGGTCCGTGATCTCCATGCTCAGTCCCGCGCCCCCGCCAGCGCCCGCGTGACCCCGTGCTCCTGCGGTCCCAGGAACGTCGGATCCGGATGGAACACCGCGTCCAGCGCCGCCTTGCCCGCCGCGAACACCTCGCGCGTGCCCCCGTAGTACCAGGTCGCATCGTGCTTGGCGGCGACCCCGATCCCGTACGAGTCCACCCCCGCGGCCTCGCACAGTGCCACCGCCCGCCGGATGTGGAACCCCTGGCTGATCAGCACCGCCCGGTCCACCCCGAAGATCTTCCTGGCCCGCACACAGGAGTCCCAGGTGTCGAACCCCGCGTAGTCGCTGACGATCCGGTCGCCCGGCACCCCGTGCTTCTCGAGGTAGGCGCGCATGGCGTCCGGCTCGTCGTAGTCCTTGCGGCTGTTGTCCCCGGTCACCAGCACGACCTTGATCCGGCCCGCCCGGTACAGCTTCGCCGCCGCGTCCAGCCGGTGCGCGAGATACGGCGACGGCTCCCCGTCCCACAGCCCGGCCCCGAACACCACGGCGACGTCGGTGCGCGGCACGTCCGCCGTCGTCCGCAGCCGGTCCGCCGTCGACACGTACAGCCAGGTGGCCGGCAGCAGCGCCAGCACACACACGGCCATCACGGCCTGCACCAGCCGCCGCTGCCCCCGGCGCGTGCGTGGCAGCCGCGGTCGACGGATCTTCATAAGGTCTCCCGGTGATCGGTCCCCCAGGGATCGGTTCCGACCTTGGAGGACGCACGGGGCACGGATCCGGTTCGCCTCACATCGAGCATCCGTGCGAAGTGAACGCACGGAAAATACCCGTGACGGCCCGGCAACGGCGGCGCAACCTCCCGGGGCCAGGATCCTTCCATGACGGCGTCGAACCCTCCCCGCGACGAGCCCCGCATCCACCTCGACAGCACGGCGCACCTCATGAACAGCATCAGCAGCCAGCTCGTCGGCCGGCTCCGGCTCGTCCCGCCGATCGGCCGCCGCCGCCCGGCCCGGCCCGCCCTGGTCCTGGTCGCCCACGGCAGCCGTGACCCGCGCGCGCTCGACACCGTTCGGGCCCTGACGGACCAAGTACGCGGACTGCGCCCCGCACTTCCCGTCCACCTGGGCCACATCGAGCTGAACGAGCCCCTGCTCCCCGACACCCTCGCCGCCCTCGGCGACACCCCTGCCGTCCTCGTCCCGCTGCTTCTCGGCCGCGGCTACCACGTCAAGCAGGACATCCCCGAGATGGCCGCCGCCGCACCCGCCCGCACCCGGGTGGCCGCCCCCCTCGGCCCCCACCCGCTCCTCGTCGACGCCCTGCACACCCGTCTGACCGAGGCCGGCTGGCCCGCCACCATGGACGCCGCCACGCGCCGCTCGACCGCGGTGGTCCTCGCGGCGGCGGGCTCCCGCGACCCCGACTCGGCCACCGACACCCGCCGCACGGCCCGCCTCCTCGCCGACCGCCTCGGCGTCCCGGTGGTCCCCGCGTACGCCTCGGCGGCGACCCCCACGATCGGGACGGCCCTGCACGCCCTGGCTGCGAGGGGCCGTCACAGAGTGGCGATCGCCTCCTGCTTCACGGCCCCCGGCCGCTTCGCAGCCCAGTGCGCGGCCCAGGCCCCCTGGCTGGCCTCCGCCCCCCTCGGAGCCCAGGAGCCGATGGCCCGGCTGATCCTGCACCGCTACGACCAGAGCCTCACGGCATGGTCGGCGGAGGCTGCCTAGGGGAGCGGGTCGAGGCGAGCCCTGAGCAGGCAGAACTCATTGCCCTCGGGATCGGCCGGAACGTGCCAGGACTTCTCGCCGCTCTGGCCGATGTCGGCCGGGCGCGCCCCGGGCTTCAGCAGGCGTTCGAGTTCGGCGTCCTGATCGCGGTCGGTGGCGTTGACGTCGATGTGCAGCCGGGACTTCCCCTGCTCCGGCTCGCCCCTGCGGCTGAGGAAGATCGTCGGCTGCGGGCCGCCGAACCCTTCGCGCGGCCCGATCTCGATGCTGCCGTCCTCTTCGCGGCCGAGCACCACGAAGTCCAGGACCTCGCACCAGAACCGCGCCGGCACCTCGGGGTCGCGGCGACCGAGTACTCGGCGAGGCGATCAGGCGCGGTGGGTTTCGGGGCCGGACGAGCCCCGGGGGCGCGGGGAACCGCACGATCGGCCACCACGCAGCCGCACCCGCCGCACAACCCAACTCGGCCGACGAGTAGCCACCCGGCACCACCCATTTGTCACTGCCGACCCTTACTGTCGAATCATGGAAGGCACCGCACCCCTCGACAGCTACGACCCGACGTCCGTCGAACGCTGGGCCCCCGAACCCGACAAACGCCCAGGCCGGACCGCCTTCCAGCGCGACCGTGCCCGCATCCTCCACTCAGCGGCCCTGCGCCGCCTCGCGGGCAAGACCCAGGTGGTCACCCCGGGGACCCGCACCCAGGCATGGGACGCCAGCCCCCGCACCCGCCTCACCCACTCCCTGGAGTGCGCCCAGGTGGGCCGCGAGCTGGGCGCGGCCCTCGGCTGCGACCCCGACCTGGTGGAGGCGGCCTGCCTCTCGCACGACCTGGGCCACCCGCCCTTCGGCCACAACGGCGAGGTCGCGCTGAACGAATTCGCCGACGACTGCGGCGGTTTCGAGGGCAACGCCCAGTCCCTGAGGCTCCTCACCCGCATCGAGCCCAAGCGTTTCACCCCCGAAGGCTCCGTCGGCCTCAACCTCACCCGCGCCGCCCTGGACGCCGCCACCAAGTACCCCTGGCAGCGCGGCGACCACCCCACCGACCCGGCGTCCCCGAAGTTCGGCGTGTACGAGGACGACCGCCCGGTGTTCGACTGGGTCCGCAAGACCGCCCCCGGCACCCGCACCTGCTTCGAGGCCCAGGTCATGGACTGGTCGGACGACGTGGCCTACTCGGTCCACGACGTCGAGGACGGACTGCACGCGGGCCACATCGACCCCAACTGCCTGCACGCGGAGCCCGAGCGGCAGGCGGTGTTCGAGGTGGCCGTCGGCCGCTACGTCCCCGCGGACACCGACCCGGCGGAGCTGGCCGCCGCCCTCGACCGCCTCCAGGACGAGGAGTGGTGGCCGCACGGCTACGACGGCACCGCGGTCGCCCAGGCCCGCCTCAAGGACGCCACCAGTCAGCTCATCGGCCGGTTCTGCCTGGCCGCCGAGACCGCCACCCGCGCCGCGTACGGCACCGGCCGGCTCACCCGCTACGGCGCCGAACTCGTCGTACCCCGTGAGACCCGCATGGAGTGCGCGGTGCTGAAGGCGGTCGCCGACCGGTACGTCATGCAGCGCGCCGAGCAGGAGCGGCTCCGTGCCGACCAGCGGGTGGTCGTCGCCGAGCTGGCCGAAGCGATCACCGCCCGCGCGCCGGACGGTCTGGAGCCCCAGTTCCGGGCGCTGTTCGAGGAGGCACCCGACGACCACGCGCGCAAGCGGGTGATCGTCGACCAGATCGCCTCCCTCACCGACGCCTCCGCACGCTCTCTGCACGCCAGACTGACAGGGCATATGTGAGAGGAACGTGACCCGGGGTGGCCTGATCGGGGCACTCCCTCTTCCCGCATCACGCTGCGTGCGGGACGCTCGCATGTGGCGGCACCCTTACGAGGAGGCATCAAGTGGTCGACGCGGATCAGACATTCGTCATCGTCGGAGGCGGTCTCGCCGGTGCGAAGGCGGCCGAGACGCTCCGGGCGGAGGGCTTCAGCGGCCGGGTGATACTGATCTGCGACGAGCGTGACCACCCGTACGAGCGACCGCCCCTGTCCAAGGGCTTCCTGCTCGGCAAGAAGGAGCGCGACAGCGTCTTCGTGCACGAGCCGGCCTGGTACGCGCAGAACGACGTGGAGCTGCACCTCGGCCAGACCGTCGACCGGATCGACCGTGTCGCGAAGACCGTCCGCTTCGGCGACGACGGCACCCTTGTCCACTACGACAAGCTCCTGCTCGCCACCGGCGCGGAGCCCCGCCGCCTCGACATCCCCGGCACCGGCCTCGTGGGCGTCCACCATCTGCGCCGCCTCGCCCACGCCGAGCGGCTCAAGGGCGTCCTCCAGCGCCTCGGCCGGGACAACGGACACCTCGTGATCGCGGGCGCCGGCTGGATCGGCCTGGAGGTCGCGGCGGCGGCCCGCGAGTACGGCGCCGAGGTCACCGTCATCGAACCGCACCCGACCCCGCTGCACAGCGTGCTCGGCCCGGAGCTGGGCAACGTCTTCGCCGAGCTGCACCGCGAGCACGGCGTCCGCTTCCGCTTCGGCGTCCGGCTCACCGAGATCGTCGGCCAGGACGGCATGGTCCTCGCGGTGCGCACCGACGACGGCGAGGAGCACCCGGCGCACGCCGTCCTCGCGGCGATCGGCGCGGCGCCGCGGGCCGCGCTCGCGGAGTCGGCGGGGCTGGAGATCGCCGACCGGGCGCACGGCGGCGGTGTCGTCGTGGACGAGCGGCTGTGCACCTCCGACCCGGACATCCACGCGGCCGGGGACGTCGCCGCGTTCCCGCTGGCGCTCTTCGGCACCCGGATCCGGGTCGAGCACTGGGCCAACGCCCTCAACGGCGGTCCGGCCGCCGCCCGCGCCATGCTCGGCAGCGACGTCGTCTACGACCGGCTGCCCTACTTCTTCACCGACCAGTACGACCTCGGGATGGAGTACAGCGGCTGGGCGCCGCCGGGCTCCTACGACCAGGTCGTCATCCGGGGCGATGCGGGCAAGCGGGAGTTCATCGCGTTCTGGATCAAGGAGGGGCGCGTCCTGGCCGGGATGAACGTGAACGTGTGGGATGTCACGGAGCAGATCCAGAACCTGGTCCGCTCCCAGGCCCAGGTGAACACGGAGTCGCTGGCGGACCCGCACCTTCCGCTCGAAAGCCTCGTCTCATGAGTGTCGGTCCGCCCCCGTAGAATCACCTCGTGGCAGGACGGATCAACGACGAGGACGTGAAGGCGGTACGGGACGCGGTCCCGATCGACGCCGTGGTCTCCGAGTACCTCCAGCTGCGCAACGCCGGTGGCGGCAACCTCAAGGGGCTGTGCCCCTTCCACGACGAGAAGTCGCCGTCCTTCCAGGTCAGCCCGAGCAAGGGACTCTTCCACTGCTTCGGCTGCCAGGAGGGCGGCGACACCCTCACCTTCGTCATGAAGGTGGACCACCTCTCCTTCTCGGAGGCGGTCGAGCGCCTGGCCGCCCAGGCCGGCATCACGCTGCGCTACGAGGAGGGCGGGTACAACCCCGCCCACCAGCGCGGCGAGCGTATCCGCCTGGTCGAGGCACACAAGATCGCCGCCCAGTGGTACGCCGAGCAGCTCGCCACCAGCCCCGAGGCCGAGACCGGCCGGATCTTCCTCGCCGAGCGCGGCTTCGACCAGGCCGCCGCCGTCCACTTCGGCGTCGGCTACAGCCCCCAGGGCTGGGACCACCTCACCCGCTACCTGCGCGGCAAGGGCTTCACGGACAAGGAGCTGGTCCTCTCCGGACTGTCGCAGGAGGGCCGCCGCGGTCCCATCGACCGGTTCCGGGGCCGCCTGATGTGGCCCATCCGGGACATCGGCGGCGAGGTCGTCGGCTTCGGCGCCCGCAAGCTGTACGAGGCGGACAACGGCCCGAAGTACCTGAACACGCCCGATACGGCGATCTACAGGAAGTCCCAGGTCCTGTACGGCATCGACCTCGCCAAGCAGAACATCGCCAAGGCCAGCCGGGCCGTCGTCGTCGAGGGCTACACGGACGTCATGGCCTGCCATCTGGCCGGTGTGACGACGGCCATCGCCACCTGCGGTACGGCCTTCGGTGGCGACCACATCAAGATCCTCCGCCGGCTCCTGATGGACAACGGCTCGGCCCGGGTGATCTTCACCTTCGACGGCGACGCGGCCGGCCAGAAGGCGGCCCTGCGCGCTTTCGAGGACGACCAGAAGTTCGCCGCCGAGACCTACATCGCGATCGCGCCCGACGGCATGGACCCCTGCGAGCTGCGCCTGGCCAAGGGCGACGAGGCGGTCGCCGACCTGACCGAACCCCGTACCCCGCTCTTCGAGTTCGCGCTGCGCCAGATCGTGAGCCGCTACGACCTCGACACCCCGGCCGGCCGCGCGGCCGCCCTGGACGAGGCCGCGCCGATCGTGGCCCGCATCAAGAACAGCGGCGCCCAGCACGAGGTGGCCGTCGAACTCGCCGGCATGCTCGGCATCCTCGACACCCAGTTCGTGGTCAAGCGCGTGGCCCAGCTGGCCCGCTGGGCCCGCGAGCGCGGCGGCAAGGGGCCGGTCCCCTCGTCTCCGCAGCCGTACGAGACCGCCCCCCGGGCCGCTTCCGGGGGCCCCGCGCTCCAGCTCCGCAACCCCGTCTTCGCCACCGAGCGCGAACTTCTCAAGCTCGCCCTGCAGCGCCCGGAACTGGTCTCCCCGGCCTTCGACGCGTATGGCGTCGACGAGTTCACCGCCGCCCCGTACGCTGCCGTGCGCCAGGCCATCCTGGACGCGGGCGGCGCCGAGTACGGCATGCAGGACGCGCAGGAGTACCTGATGCGGGTCCGTGAGGTGGCCCCTGAGGACACGGTCCGCGCCATGGTCACCGAACTGGCCGTGGAAGCGATCATGCGCCGGGCGGTCGACGAGAACTACGCCGGTGAGCAACTCGTGACCGTACGCCGCCGTGCCGTGGAGCGCCGTGTCCAGGAGATCCAGATCACCGTCAGGCGGCTGGAGGCGGGGGGCGACCCGTCCCAGCTGGCCGCGGCACGGAACGAACTGTGGGTCCTGCAGCAGTACGACCAAGCCCTAAAGACGCGGGGCCCCGCCGCCCTCTGAGGCGTCCTCGAACGCCGGTGCCACCGCCCGCACCAGCCGCTCCGCGAACTCCTGCTCCCTTTCGGCGAACTGGGGGTACTCGGTGGCGAAGTGGTTCCACTCGACGTACCCCGCGGCCTGCCCCACGTCCGCCACGGTGACCTCCTTGCGGTGCCGGCCGGCCAGGGTCTCGCTGCCCGAGAGGTGGAAGACGCGCAGCAGCAGGTCGTAGGGGAGTGGGTGGCATTCGGCCAGGAGCACGGCGTCGTACAGGTCCTTGCCCTGCGGGTACGCGTCGTCGATCAGCCACATGAGCTTCCAGGCGAGCGACAGCGCGGGCGTGGCCGCGAGCAGGACCGGGCCGCCGGGCAACTGCGCCGGCTCGGGCGGTTCGGGCAGCTCCTCGCCGAAGACGAAGTCGAGCTGGACGTGCCCGCCGGGCAGGCCGGGCGCCGACCAGGGCAGCATCAGCCGGCGGCCGGGCACGCGGTCGTAGGTCCAGATGTCCTCGACAACCGCGCCCCGCGCGCAGAGGGACACCTCTTCCCCGTGCGCCACGGCGAACGCCTCCGCGGCGGCCGCGACGCCGTCGAACATCCGGGGCGTCGCCGCGTCATGGATGTGCCACGAGCGCGGTACGACGACGAAGTCCAGGTCACCGGGCTCCCGGGCGGCCTCGCCGAACCAGGCCTCCATCAGTACGCTGCCGCGCAGCACCAGCGCCTCGGCCCACTCGGAGTCCGAGATCGAGGCCAGCACGAGATGCAGCGCCTGCCGACGGGCCGCACGCCATGCCTCGCCGCGCGCCGGGTCGGTGAAGACGGGGTCGGTGGCCCGGTAGGCGTTCTGGTACTGCTTCAGGGCCGGCTCGAAGACAGGCCGCTGTGTCACTCCGTCGCCGGGCACCCGGGTCAGCGTCCGGGGCAGATCCTTCGCCTGCCGCGTCGCCTCGTCCAGCGGCTCGTGCGGGATCTCCTCGCTGCGGTATCCGAACTCCCGCCATGTTCCGCTCATCCGCGCACCCCCTGGGACACCGGCTCCTCGAGCCACCCCTCGTCCACCGACTCGTCACTGTCGTGGAGCACGAACTCCCGCTCCACGGACAGCACGTCGAACCCGTCCAGCTCCGCCAGCAGCCGCTCCAGCGCCCGCCCCGCGGTCCCGTCCGCCACGCCCCGGCAGCGCTGCGTCACGAACCGCTCGTGCCGTCCGCCCCGCTGCACCCGCCGGGCGTTCCACGACAGGTGGGCGCCGTGCGGGACGACCCGTGCGGTCAGTGCGCCGAGGTCGGTGTCCGCGTCCAGCAGCAGCTTCACGTGGTGCTCGAAATACTGTCCGGCGGACCGCCCGTCCCCACACGGCCCGGCCGGCACCTCCGGCGCCCACGGCACCGACTCGATCTTCACCCGGACCGGCACGAAACCGTCCGCCCGCAGCGCCGCCACGGTCCGCTCCGCCCGCACCGACTCCTCGGCGTACGACGTCGATCCGGCGAGGGTGAGCATCGGCTGCTGCCGCATCCGGCCGCGGGCCAGCACGATGTGCGTCAGCTTCAGCCCCGCGGCACCCGCCCAGACGCTCAGCCGCTCCGCCTCGGCGGGGGCCGCGCAGTCGACGGTCACATGGGTTTCGTACAGGACTCCGGACACCGGGAGATCGTCGCAGACCGGCCGGGGTGCGGCACCCGGGTTTCCGGCCCTGGTCACCAACCGGTCACGAGCCGGATGCAAAAAGTCACCGCAAGCCCCTCGTGGCGGAGATGTGTCTTCCCCCACACTGGGGGCGGTGCCCGAGTCCCCAGGGCCTGTCCAGGAGCGCAGGCCGTCGACTCTCCGCTCCCGAAGTACCGCTGCCGCACACCTTGAGCAGCGATCATCCTGGAGGTCGCCCCCGTGCAGACCCAGACCCTCAGCCAGACCGACAGCAGCACCAGCAGCACCGCCGACGAGTCGGACGCCGAGTCCGACGTCCTCGTGGCCGTGCCCCCGCAGGGTCGCGCCCTCGGACACCCGGAAGGCGGCCCCGAGCCCGCGGAACCGCCCGCCGAGGCGCTGCGTGAGGAACCGGACGAGCCCGAAGCGGCGGAGGAGGCCCCCGAGCCCGTCGAGGCCCCGCCCGCCGCCCGCGCCGACACCAGCGGGCCGTCCTCGGACCTGTTCCGGCAGTACCTGCGCGAGATCGGCCGCATCCCGCTGCTCACCGCGGCCGAGGAGGTCGAACTCGCCCGCCGGGTGGAGGCAGGGCTGTTCGCCGAGGAGAAGCTGGGCAGCGCTCCCGACCTGGACAGCCAGCTCGCGCTCGACCTGGACCGGCTCGTCGTCATGGGCCGGATGGCCAAGCGCCGCCTCATCGAGGCCAACCTGCGGCTCGTGGTCTCCGTCGCCAAGCGGTACGTCGGCCGCGGTCTGACCATGCTCGACCTGGTGCAGGAGGGCAACCTCGGGCTCATCCGGGCCGTGGAGAAGTTCGACTACGCCCGCGGCTACAAGTTCTCCACCTACGCCACCTGGTGGATCCGGCAGGCCATGTCCCGCGCCCTGGCCGACCAGGCCCGCACCATCCGTGTCCCCGTGCACGTGGTGGAGCTGATCAACCGGGTCGTCCGGGTCCAGCGCCGCATGCTCCAGGAACGCGGCTACGAGCCGGCACCGGAAGAGGTCGCCGCGCATCTGGACCTGCCCCCCGAGCGGGTCGGCGAGGTGCTGCGCCTGGCCCAGGAGCCGGTGTCCCTGCACGCCCCGGTCGGTGAGGAGGACGACGTCGCGCTCGGTGACCTCATCGAGGACGGCGACGCCACGAGCCCTGTCGAGTCGGCGGCGTTCCTGCTGCTCCGCGAGCACCTGGAGGCCGTGCTCTCCACCCTCGGCGAGCGGGAGCGCAAGGTCGTCCAGCTCCGCTACGGCCTGGCCGACGGCCGCCCGCGCACCCTGGAGGAGATAGGGCGCCTGTTCGGCGTGACCCGGGAACGGATTCGGCAGATCGAGTCGAAGACGCTGAACAAGCTCAGGGACCACGCCTTCGCGGACCAGCTGCGGGGATACCTGGACTGAGGGGGCCGCCCACCTGGCGTGAGCGACCCCCGGGGGTTCAGTCGACCTCGGCCACGGCCTGCGCGAACTGGGCCTTGTACAGCCGCGCGTACGCCCCGTCCGCCGCCAGCAGCTCCGTGTGGGAGCCCTGTTCGACGATCGAGCCGTTCTCCATCACCAGGATCGTGTCGGCGTCCCGGATGGTGGAGAGCCGGTGTGCGATGACGAACGAGGTCCGCCCGTGGGCGAGTTTGGCCATCGCCTTCTGGATCAGCACCTCGGTGCGGGTGTCGACGGAGCTGGTCGCCTCGTCCAGCACCAGGATCGTCGGGTCGGACAGGAACGCCCGCGCGATGGTGATGAGCTGCTTCTCACCGGCGCTGACCCCCGTGCCCTCGTCGTCGATCACGGTGTCGTACCCCTCGGGCAGGGTGCGGATGAAGCGGTCCGCGTGGGCCGCCCGCGCCGCCTCCTCGATCTCACCCCGGGTGACCTCGCGCGAGGCACCGTAGGCGATGTTGTCCGCGATGGTGCCGCCGAACAGCCAGGTGTCCTGCAGCACCATGCCGATCCCGGAGCGCAGTTCGTCCCGGGACATCTTCCGGATGTCCACGCCGTCCAGGGTGATCCGGCCGCCCGAGACGTCGTAGAACCGCATCAGCAGGTTGACCAGCGTGGTCTTGCCGGCCCCGGTCGGGCCGACGATCGCCACGGTCTGGCCGGGCTCCACCGTCAGCGACAGGTCCTCGATCAGCGGCTTCTCCGGGTCGTACCGGAAGGACGCGCCCTCCAGCGCCACCCGCCCGCGCAGTTCCGCCGGCCGCTCGCCCGGTACCGGATCCGCCTCCTGCTCCTCCGCGTCCAGGAGTTCGAAGATCCGCTCGGCCGAGGCGACACCCGACTGCACCAGGTTCGCCATCGACGCGACCTGCGTCAGCGGCATCGAGAACTGCCGCGAGTACTGGATGAAGGCCTGCACGTCACCGATGGACAGCGCGCCCGACGCGACCCTGAGGCCACCGACGACCGCCACCAGCACGTAGTTCAGGTTCGACACGAACATCATCAGCGGCTGCATCACACCGCTGTTGAACTGCGCCCTGAACCCGGCCTCGTACAGCGCCTCGTTCTGCTCGGCGAACTGCTTCGCCGACTCCTGCTGCCGCCCGAACACCTTCACCAGGGTGTGCCCGGTGTACATCTCCTCGACGTGCGCGTTCAGCTTGCCGGTGGTGCGCCACTGCTGCACGAAGTGCGGCTGCGACCGCTTGCCGATCCGGGTGGCGACCACGAACGACAGCGGCACCGTCACCAGTGCGACCAGCGCGAGGATCCAGGAGACCCAGAACATCATCGCCAGCACGCCGATGATGGTCAGCACCGAGTTGATCAGCTGCCCCATCGACTGCTGGAGCGTCTGCCCGATGTTGTCGATGTCGTTGGTGGCCCGCGAGAGAACCTCGCCGCGCTGGCGCTTGTCGAAGTACGACAGCGGCAGCCGGGACAGCTTCTTCTGCACGTCCTCGCGCATCCGGTACATCGTGCGGTTCACGGCCCGGTTGACCAGCCGGGTGGCGACCGCCATCAGCAGACCGGCGACCAGGAAGGTGCCCAGCGCGAGCAGCAGGACGTTTCCGACGGCATCGAAGTCGATGCCCTTGCCGGGGGTGAAGTCGGTGCTCTTCAGCATGTCCGCGATGGAGCCCTGGCCCCGCTCGCGCATCGACTGGAGCACCTGCTCCTTGGTGGCCCCGGCCGGCATCCGCCGGCCGATGATGCCGGCGAACACCAGGTCGGTGGCCCTGCCGAGGATCTTCGGGCCGATCACGCTCAGGGCGACGCTGACGACCACGCACAGCAGCAGGGCGTAGATCGTGACCCGTTCGGGCCTGAACCGGGCGACGAGCCGTTTGCCCGACCCCTTGAAGTCCATCGAGCGCTGGTCGGGGCCGCCCCCGGCCATCATGCGTCCCATGGGCCCGGCCATCAGGCAGCCTCCGCTTCCGTGAGCTGGGAGAGCACGATCTCCCGGTATGTCTCGTTGCCCGCCATCAGCTCGTGGTGCCGGCCGGTGCCGACCACCAGGCCCTCGTCCAGCACGACGATCCGGTCCGCGTCCCGGATGGTCGCCACACGCTGGGCGACGATGACGACGGTCGCCTCGGCGGTCTCCTGGGCGAGCGCCGAGCGCAGCGCCGCGTCCGTCGCGTAGTCGAGCGCGGAGAAGGAGTCGTCGAAGAGGTAGATCTCCGGGCGCTGCACGAGGGTGCGGGCGATGGCGAGGCGCTGGCGCTGACCGCCCGACACGTTGGTGCCGCCCTGCGCGATCGGCGCGCCCAGGCCGCCCTCCAGCTTCTGTACGAAGTCCTTGGCCTGCGCCACCTCCAGCGCGTGCCACAGTTCCTCGTCGGTGGCGTCCGGGTTGCCGTAGCGCAGGTTGGTCGCGACCGTCCCCGCGAACAGATACGGCTTCTGCGGCACGAGCCCGACGGTCCTCGCGAGCAGCGCCGGCTCGACCTGCTGGACGTCCACACCGTCCACCAGGACCTCGCCCTCGGTGGCGTCGAACAGCCGCGGGACCAGACCGAGCAGCGTCGACTTGCCGCTGCCGGTCGAGCCGATGACGGCGGTCGTCTCGCCCGGCCTGGCCACCAGCTCGATGGACTTCAGCACCGGCTCCTCGGCACCCGGATAGCGGAAGCCCGCGCCCCGGATCTCCAGATGCCCGTGCCGGCGCAGCTCGACGACCGGGGAGGTCGGCGGCACCACGCTCGAGTCGGTGTCCAGGACCTCCTGGATGCGCTCGGCGCACACCTCCGCGCGCGGCACCATCATGAACATGAAGGTGGCCATCATCACGGACATGACGATCTGCATCAGATAGGCGAGGAACGCGGTCAGGTCGCCGATCTGCATTTCGCCGCTGTCGATGCGGTGCGCGCCGAACCACACGACCGCGATCGACGACAGGTTCACCACCGTCATGACGATCGGGAACATCAGCGCGAGCATCCGGCCGGTGGCCAGCTGCATCTCGGTCAGGTCGCCGTTCGCCTTCCCGAACCGGCCCTGCTCGTACTCGTCCCGGACGAAGGCGCGGATCACCCGGTTGCCGGTGATCTGCTCGCGCAGCACCCGGTTCACCGTGTCCAGACGGACCTGCATGGCCCGGAACAGCGGCCGCAGCCGGCGCACGATCAGCGTCACGGAGATGCCGAGCACGGGCACGACGGCGACGAGCACCGCGGACAGCGGCACGTCCAGGCCGAGCGCCAGCACGATCCCGCCGACGCACATGATGGGCGCCGACACCATCAGCGTGAACGTCATCAGGGCCAGCATCTGGACCTGCTGCACGTCGTTGGTCGTACGGGTGATGAGTGAGGGCGCCCCGAAGTGACCCACCTCACGCGAGGAGAAGGACTGCACCCGGTCGAACACGGCGCCGCGCACGTCCCGGCCGAGGGCGGAGGCGGTGCGGGCGCCGTAGTACACGGCACCGATGTTGCAGACGACCTGGGCCAGCGAGATGCCGATCATCAGGGCGCCGAAGGACAGGATGTAACCCGTGTCCCCCTTCACGACGCCGTTGTCGATGATGTGGGCGTTGAGTGTGGGCAGGTAGAGGGTGGCGCAGGTCTGCAGGAACTGCAGCAGCACCAGAAGAACTATGGGTTTCCTGTAGGGCCTGAGGTAGGTCCGCAGAAGTCGTATGAGCACGCTACGTCTCTCGGAGTCGGCGGTGGAGGCTGGACGGTTGCCCCTGGCCCCTATCGTCGGACACTCCACCCGCGTTACCTCAACCGATTAACCCAACGGCGGTGCCCGTACAGCCTTGTGGGTTTGCGGCGCTATGGGCGAAATGCCCCGGGATGGGTCTGCTCCCGCACCGACACGAACTGCTGCCGCACGGCCTGACCCACAGCCAGTTGGTCGCCCGGCTCCAGAACCTGCGCGGCCGGCCCCGGCCAGCCCGGCGGGGTACGCGGGTCGAGTGTGCCCTGCGACACACCGAGCGCCCACGCGGCCTGCCGGGCCGCGCCGATCGCCGCGTAGTCCGCGGGCTGCGGTACGACGACCTGCGCGCCGAACAGCGAGGGCGCCGCGGCCTGCACGGCGGGCAGCTCGGCGGCCTGGCCCAGCAGGAAGACCCGCCGCACCTCCACGCCCCGCCCGCGCAGCACGTCCAGCGCGTCGGCCAGCCCGCACAGCATGCCCTCGAACGAGGCCCGCGCCAGATGCTCGGGTTTCATCGACTCGCGCCGCAGCCCGGCGAGCGTCCCGGCGGTGTGCGGCAGGCTCGGCGTCCGCTCACCCTCCAGGTACGGCAGGAACACCAGCCCGTGCGACCCCGGAGTCGACTTCATCGCCAGCTCGGACAGGCTCTCCAGGTCCGGCAGGCCGAGGAGTTCGGCGGTGCCGCGCAGGGTGCGCACGGCGTTCAGGGTGGTGACGACCGGCAGGTGCATGCCGGTGGCGTCGGCGAGGGACGTGATCATCCCGGTCTGGTCGGCGAGCGCCTCCGGATGCACGGCCATCACTGACCCGGAGGCCCCGAGCGACACGACCGCGTCGCCGAGCCCGATCCCGAGCCCGAACGCGGCGGCCATGGTCTCCCCGGTGCCGGCCGAGATCAGCAGCCCCTCCGGGGTCGTACCGGCCGCGTCCGCCGGGCCGATCACCTCGGGCAGCATCGCCTGGTGGCCGAGCGCCAGCTCGACCAGGTCGGGCCGGTAGCCGCCGGTGCCGGCGGACCAGTACCCGGTGCCGGAGGCTCCGCCGCGGTCGGTGGTCCGGCGCACGGGCCGCCCCAGCAGCTGCCACACCAGCCAGTCGTGCGCCTGCAGCAGGGCGGCGATCCGGTGCGCGTTCTCGGGTTCGTTCTTCGCGAGCCAGCGCAGCTTGGTCACCGGCTGCGCGGCCTGCGGCACACAGCCGACCGCCTGCGCCCAGGCCTCCCGGCCGCCGAGCGCGTCGATGAGGTCGGCCGCCGCGACCTGTGCCCGCTTGTCGCCGCCGACCAGCGCCGGACGCACGGTGTTGCCCTGTGCGTCCAGCGGGACCAGCGCGTTCTGCTGCGAGGAGACGCCGATGGCCTGCACGCCCTCCAGCAGGCCGCCTCCCGCGGCCTCGCCCAGGGACAGCAGCCAGGCCTGCGGATCCACGTCGCTGGGCCGCCCGCCCGGGCCTTCCGGTGCCTCCACCGGATGCGGGGCGTACCCCTGCCTGAGTACGGCGCCCGTGTCGGCGTCACAGACGACGATGCGCGTGAAATCGGGCGAGCTGTCCAACCCGGCGACTATCCCCATGTCCGAAATTCTGCCGCATCGGCGCGCTTGGTTTGGTCGTGGGCGCCGAGGGAGTTGCCGTCCCCGGCCGGGCGCGGGCGCGGCTACGTGTTGCTGGTGCCCCAGTCGTCCTCCGGGAAGCCGTTGGTGTTGCGCTCGCGGAGCGAGCGGACGCGTTGGGTCACCGACTCGGGGACGTGGTCCCCGACCTTGTGGGTGACCGTGTGGAAGGCCTTGCCCGCGTAGACGCGGCCCTGCTGGGCGGCGGTCTCCGCGGTGTTGCGCACGGCGGGGTTCTGCGCGATCTGACGAGCGGACTTCTTCAGCTGCTCGTAGCGCTCGCGCCCGGCCCTCGTGCCGAGTACGTAACCGAGGGCCAGTCCGGCGACGAACGTGAGCCGGTAGCGCATGGCTGCCACCCTTCCCTGGGGTAGGTCTGTGGTGCGGCGTCGGGACCGGGGGGAACCGATTGGCGGAGCACCCCCCTGCTTGCGCTAATGTATGTGTCGCAGCGAGCGACCGCCGCCTGGTGAACACCCAGGTAGGTACGTTCGATGCAACGAGGCGATCCTCCGTAGCTCAATTGGCAGAGCAGCCGGCTGTTAACCGGCAGGTTACTGGTTCGAGTCCAGTCGGGGGAGCTTCGGTCCTCCGTAGCTCAATTGGCAGAGCAGCCGGCTGTTAACCGGCAGGTTACTGGTTCGAGTCCAGTCGGGGGAGCACGCTGAACGAGGACCCTTCGGGGTCCTTTTTCATGCCCGCGGGAACCACGGCGCACGCGCCGAAGTCCTCAAGGTCAGGAAGCAGTGCAGAAGCCGACCATCCGAAGCAGGAGATCGTATGAGCGGCTATGCTGCGGCAGACGGCGCGCACACATGTACGCGACACGCCGCTATGGGGCGGTAGCTCAGCCGGTTAGAGCAGCGGACTCATAATCCGTCGGCCGTGGGTTCGAGTCCCACCCGCCCCACCAGGCGCTACACGCGCAGAAGCGTTTCTACCTGCACAAACGCGAGAACGAGGGTCGCCACTCCAGGGTGGCGACCCTCGTTCATTCGTTCAGACCAAGATCCAGTGGACGCTCAGTGGACGCGGGAGCGGCTCAGTGGACAGCAGGGCCCTCACGCCGCCTTCCGGCGCCCGTTACGAGGCCGGCGAGCGGCCCGGGACGCTGCTGGCGGGAGGCCCGTCGGCAACGCCCATCCGTCCACGCCGGGGGACTCGGAGCGTGCGATGGTGAAGCGCGTGAGCGAGAACGTGCCTCGCTGCTTCTCGGGGTAGCGGTCGTTGAAGTTCTCCACCCGCACCAGTTCCAGATCGTTGGCGGCGCAGTGATCGCGTATCCACTTCACGGCCGCGTTGGCGGCATCGTCCTGGCCCCGTCCGGTCAGGGTGATCATGCCGAGGAGGTCGGAGTCGGGTTGGGCCTGCGCTCCGACGGCCCAGACGTCGCCTGACTGCTTGGCGCCGTGGGCGAAGAAGACGGCGACGTCGTTCTGCCATGCCGCCTCGGGGATGGTCAGCGGCGAGCGCACCTCGAAGGCAACGTCGCGGGGGACGACGGCCATGACCGACTCGGCCTCGGCCCGCATCATCTCGGGCAGCACGCTGGTGTAGGTGTCGGAGGTGATCTGGCGGGAGGAGTGCCCCAGCTTCTCCTGGACCACCTTGATGTCGTGGCCTGCGAGCAGGGCGAGGGTGGCGGCGAGGTGGCGTAGGTCGTGCAGGCGGACCGGCGGCAGGCCGGACAGCTCCACCAGGCGGCTGAAGCGCCTCGATATCCAGTCGGGGTGCAGCCCAGCGCCGTTCTCGTGCGTCCATACACGGCCGCTCTCGACGTAGGCGTCCGCCCACTCTTGGCGTTGCTTTTCCTGCTTTGCGCGGAAGGCGGCCAGGTTGTCTCCGGACTCCAGGCTCAGGGACAGGGTGCGGACGCTGTCGGCCTTCGGTGCTTCTCCGTACAGCTCGTATGCCACCTCGACGATCTGTTGGGAGATGCGTAGCCACAGGGCATCGAGGCTGACCTCTGTCCAGGGCAGCGCGGCCATCTCGCCGCGGCGGGGGCCGAGGAAGATGAAGGTGTGCCACAGCTCGTAGAGCCAGTCGTCCATGACGAAGTCGAGGAACTCGCCGGTGAGCTGTGGGGTCCAGACCATGACCGGGCCGGGCTTCTCGCCGGTGCGCTTCCAGTGCTCGATGCGCTCGGGCGTCCAGACGAGGGGCTTCGGCCGGGTCACCGGCGGCAGCTCCACAAGCTGTGCCCAGTTCTTGGTGAAAGCCTGCTCGCGCTTGATCCCCCAGGACAGAGCCGAGCTGAGGGTGTCGTTGATGCGGTGCATGGTGGCGGCGGAGGTGATCTTCCGCAGCCCCTTCTTGCCCTCGCGGAGCGCAGCGTTGGCGTCGAGGAAGACTCGGCGGGTGGCGCGGCGCTCCTCCTTCTTGGCGTAGCCCGCGGTCCTCACCCAGGCTTGGTGGGCGTCGTCACGGTCCTTCTGGAGTTGATCGACGCGCAGGCGGTGAAGGATGCGCTCGGCGTTCTCCTTCTCGATCGCGTCGTACATCTTGTCGAGGTGGCGGACCTTGAGGTCGCGTCGCTTGATGTGACCGAGGTGGGGGAGCAAGTAGTTATTGATGTGCTCCTCATAGCCGTGCCGGGTGGTGCGGGCGAGGGACTTCTTCGCCTTGATCCACCGGAGGAAGAAGTCGCCGCACTTCTCGTCGGACAGCACATCGGTGCCGGCCACGGCGGCATCGTAGATCTCCTTCGCTTTCTTCTTGGCGTCGTCGAGCTTGGCGAAGCCGCCGCGGCGTACCCGCTGGCGGGTACCACCCTCGGCTGGTTCGAGCTCGAAGTAGAAGTTCCAGGTGCCGTGGCCCTTGCCCAACTTGGGGCACGTCGTGCCGATGGAGCCGATCTTGGGGTTGCCGTCGACATCAAGGACCGGCTTGCCCTCCTTGTCCTTGAGTGGTCCCTTGCACTGGCACCGCCGGTAGTAACTCGGCTCGGACATCCGGTCCCCTGCTGTCGGCTGTTGTTCGGCTCACGTCCAGTTCGTGGTGTCGTACGTTTCCGTACGTGTCTGGCGTGATCTCTTCCGATCTTGCTGGGGCTGTCGGACACTGCTGTAAAGTCGCTGATCAGTTGGCGCGGGGGAGACAGGCGACCAACAAGATGACTGCTCAGGAAGCAGGCGGACCGGCCGGAGCCATGCGGCTGGAAGAGCTACTTGCCCTTCCGGCCACGGTCAATGTCACAACAGCGGGACGTGCACTGGGCATTGGCCGCGACAAGGCGTACGAGCTGATCAGGACGGGCACGTTCCCCGTCCGGACGCTCCCTCTTGGGGGGACGGTCCGTGTTCCCACGGCCGAGCTGTGGAGGGTGCTCGGCGTTGAGCCACGTACGGAGGTGAGTCCATGATCATGAGATTTGCGCGATTCGAGGTGTTCGTTGCTCTATCAAGAGTGTGACCTATCTCGCTGGTAAATTAGTGGATGTAGGGGGTCGGGTAGAGGGGTCGAGATCATGCCAAGGCTCTACGGGTTTGAGGACATGGCGTACCGGCGCGTGCGCGAGGCGGAGGCGGAGGGCATTCGGGCCGCCGCCTCGCGGCGGCTGCTGAAACAGAGCTTTCCCGCGATCACGGAGTGGATGAGCGAGGAGGGCTACCGCACCACGTTGGGCAACAGGTTCAAGCCCGATGTCCTCGCCGGCGTGCTCCATCACCCAGCCATCGCCGGGTTGACGGAGGATGCAGCCGGAGAGCTAGTCGACAGCGGTAGCCCCCGGATCATCCCCGTTGAGGACTTCCTGGCCATCCGTGCGATGAAGCAGGCCGAGGGCGAAGGCAAGGAGAGGGCTGACCAGCGGGAGTACCTGCTCTCCGGTCCCATCAGCGTGTGCGGCCTGTGCGGCCATCCGCTCGGTACCTCGCCGTCGAATGCAGGGGCACGCGGGCACCGCTGTCAGCCGAGTTCACCTCAGCACCCGGGTGGCTGCGGCAAGGTCCGCATCAACGCCGACCTGTACGAGAAGTACGTCGGTGAGCAGGTTCTGGGCGAGCTCGCCAAGCCCGAAGTTGCGGAGCTGATCGGCGCTGCGCGCGAAGCCCTGCTCGCTAGGGCCGCCGTCCTGGACAAGGAAGTCGCGGCGGACCGGCGACGGCAGAAGAAGCTGGGTGCCGACTATGCCGCGAACTCGGGCATCTCGCTGGCCGCCTTCAAGGCGGCCGACAAGGAGTTGACGACCAAGATCAGGGAGAAGGCGACGCAAGCCCGCTTCCTGAAGCAGGTCAAGCACGTTCCCGTGGGAGACGTCCCTGACCTCGTGCGCTGGTGGAAGCACGCCCCGTTGAAGGCGAAGAAGGGCTTGGTCGTCCTGCTGCTGGAGCAGATCGCCGTGTACCCGGCCGCGTCCAGGGGCTCACGCACCGTGGACGCGGACCGCGTGGCCTTCACCTGGAGGCAATGGGACGCGGACATGCAGAAGCCGCGATCCGCCTAGACGTTGGCGCTGCTGCGTACGGACTCCGGGCGGCGGCTGTTGCTGAGCACAGCCATCGAGAGCCCGGCCGCCACGCTTCCGATGGACAGCCCTGCCAGCGCAGGGCTGATGATGTTGTCGAGGGTCAGCGGCCACGCGTGCCCCTGCTCATACGCGAGGATGTAGCCGCCTCGGCTCATGGCATACAGGACGCCGAACGTCGCTCCCGCCGCCGCTACAGCCAGGCCGACGGCTGCCGAGCGGCCTTGCCGCCATGCTGCGCAGGCGAGCTTCGAGGCGCGCGCCGCGACCTCGGCGGTGGCGGCAGCAAAGAAGCCCAGGTGGGTCAGCATGTAGATCCGGACGTCGTTGGACTGGGCGTACGAGGTCGACAGATCCAGGTCGAGCCTGGCCGGGTCCGTGCGGTGGAACTGCAAGATCAGCAGGCCGCAGACCGCGATGACGAAGGCGATGCGGCACGCGATGCTGACGTAATGGGGCAGCTCCCGGTACTCCCAGTCGATGACCATGATCTGGAGGCTCGCGCAGAAGATCACGACGGCTATGTCCGAGACCAGAGAGGACAGTTCGGGCGTCGTAGCCCTGTCTACGACGTCACCAACGGCGGGGATGGTCAGTACGGAGCCGACGAAGCTGCTGGCCAAGGCCACGACGTGGGCGCGGCGGGACACGCGGAACGCGCTGCGTCTGCGCTGGGCGACGGCTCGACTGAGGGCTACCGCCGTGCTCAGCAGGGTGACCACCGAGCACAGGCCGAATATCGGGCCGTCCACGTCAGCGTCCTTCCAAGTAATCCGCTGCCCGCTCAGCGGCGTCGTGCAGGCTTCGACGGCGTGGACGGCCCTCGCGGGGCTGGTCGACGCCGGGGGGAGGTGGGGGGATCGTCGGGACGTCCTCGGACAGTCCCTTGTGACGACGGAGCTCCCGGAGCCTTGAACTGATTTCAAGAATGTCCTGCACTTCAAGACCCTGCATTAAACGCAAGACCTCGCGCGCTTCGGGTCTCGACGCGAACACGGACAGCGCGGTCAGGTCGTCCCATTCGGTGCCCGGCAGCAGGAAGGCTGCCGGCGCGTCGAGGGCGTGGGCTACTGCTTCGAGGGTGGCTGCTGTGGGGTTGCAACTCGACCCGTTGAACAGGCTGTTGACCTGGCCGTGAGAGACAGAAGCGCCCGAACTTCCTTGGGTCGCACGGGAGATGTCCCGGGCACTGGGTGTGTAGCCGTCGGAGTCACGACGCAGCCTCAGCAAGGAGATGAGCTTCGCCTGAAGACTCAAGGGTCGCTCGGTGCCGTGGGTGTCCGCCATGTCCGTCATCTCTGGCCGTGTCGTATGCTCCGGCGAAGTGACCGGCCGGTAGCACCAGCAAACATAACACTACATCGCAGGTCGCAGGGGTTATAGGGTTTGTCGCACAGTTTCTCGACGGAGCGTCGGCCGGTGAGCGGGCATCGGTCGTACTCCCGTGTGCCCGCTGTCGGCGGGTGCTCCGAGGATTCGCATCAGGGCGGGCGGAGCGGCGCGCACGCCGTGCACGGGAGGAGCCGCATATCCATGTCCGAGGTTGACGAACGCCGGATAGCTGAGATCGCGAAGGGGGCTCCGCGGGTGCTGAGAGAGGCGTCGAGTCAGGCGGCGCAGGGTGAGGTTCGGAAAGTAGTCGAGGTCATGGCGCTCCTTGGGGGCCGGGAACGGGGTGGAGGTGCTGCCGAGGGTGAGCCCTGACGCCCGTGAGGGCTCGCGCCCTTGGCATTGAGATAGGTGACATTCTTGAGGGGCTGCTGTACGTTTTAGTCCGCCGGGTGGGTACAGCAGCCGCAGGAGCCCACACGGCAGCGCCGCGCATGCGGCGTCCTTCCCTGCTCCTCGCCGGGTGGTCGACCCCCCCGCGCCCCGCCCGGCGAGGAGTCGGCCGCCCGGTGCGGCCGTCGGGGTGTGACGGGAGCAAGCCCGCCGCGACCGCTCGGTCGTGGCGGGCTCTCTCGTATCCGCACTCGCGCGAGATGGAATTCAAAAGAGCGGAATTCCCCTTTCTGAATTCCTTTGAATAAAAATAGTTCTGAACTTGCTTTGGCGGTATTCGCCATTAAGATATAAGTGTAAGAACAAAGGGAAACACCCCAAACGGAATTCACGGAAGGCGCGGGAAAATGGCCGACAACAGCAAGGTCGCTTTCATCAGCATCAAGCTCGGCGAGATCGCCCCCAACCCCGACCAGCCTCGCAAGTTCTTCTCTCCGGAGGCGCTGGACGAACTGACCGGGAGCATCAAGGAGAACGGCCTCCTTCAGCCGGTGGTCGTCCGGCCGGTCGAGGGCGCGAAGGTCCCCTACATGCTGATCGCGGGCGAGCGGCGCTGGCGGGCCTGCCAGGCGGCCGGCTTGGAGGTCATCCCCGCGAAGGTCATCGAGGGCGCCACCGAGGAAGAGGCCTACGTCCTCAGCATCGCGGAGAACGTCAACCGCTCGGACATGACGATCATGGAGGAGGCCGGAGCGTATGCCGACCTCAAGGCGGCTGGCTGGACGCCCGCAAAGATCGCCAAGCAGTTCGGCAAGACCGAGACCCACATCACCTGGAGGCTCGGCCTGCTCACCCTGCGCCCCGAGGTGGCCGAGATGGTCGACAAGGGCTTGATCAAGAACAACCTTGCCTGGCACATCGCCCAGCTCAACC
This sequence comes from Streptomyces sp. NPDC044064, assembly GCF_056434245.1. Lineage (NCBI taxonomy): Bacteria > Bacillati > Actinomycetota > Actinomycetes > Kitasatosporales > Streptomycetaceae > Streptomyces > Streptomyces sp. NPDC044064. The sequence goes on along the minus strand of NZ_JBWKFN010000002.1, from coordinate 151,973 downwards.
CGGCCAACCAGATGGTTGCCGCCTCGCGCTACGTGCGCGGTGACTTCGACTCCGAGGCCGAGGCGCAGCACTTCGCCAACGGCCTCAAGCTGATGGAGAAGCAGACCTCCCTGACCGGCGAGGAGCCGCCCACTGCAGAGGAGGAGGCCAAGCGCAAGGCGGCCAAGTCCAAGGCCAAGGATGGCCTCGGCAAGGCGGAAGAGGTCCTGATCCCGCTGCTGGAGGAGCTGGCGGAGAAGAAGCCGGAGGACCTGGCCGTCATCCTTGGGGACGACCTTGCCCGCCACCTGCGGGTCGTCGGCCGCCTGTACGCCAAGGTCCAGATGGTGCGCAACCTGCTGAGCAAAGCTCAGGGTGTCCAGCGCGCCATGACCGAGGAGTTCAATAAGGCGGCGGCTGAGGTTCAGCAGGAGGCGGCGGCTGCGAAGAAGGGTGAGGAGGGCAAGGTCGAGGCCGAGAAGCCGGAGGTCAAGGCGGCGGCCAAGCCGCAGCCCCCGGCGAAGAAGGCGGCGGCCAGGCACTCCGCGAAGCCTGCGGCGAAGACGGCCGCAAGCGCCAAGCCTGCGGCACGCCGGGCGCCCGCTAAGAAGGCCACCGAGGCGGCGAAGTAGAGCAGGTGGGGCGCGGCTGAGCCCGCGCCCCGCCTCTCCCCAGAGGGGCGTAGGGATGGGCGCGGCCGGAACCCCCGGCTGCGCCCACTTTCATTCGAATTCCCTTCCGTATTCCATGTTCGCGGAATTGCAAATGCCATAAGATATAAGCACGGAAAGGGAAATTTTCTCCGGGGTTGGGGATCTGGAAATGACGGAAAACGGGAAACTCTCTGTTGGCTTCCATCAGGTCAGGTCGGAGTACGTGGACTGGGGGTCTAAGTCGGCCCACCCTGCGATCCGTCAGATCACGGACCACCTCTCCTCCCTCATGGCGGAGGCGCGCGAGCTCGTACCTGGGCCTGCGTCGGAAGTGATCGAGGAAGTCGAGGAGACCACGGCGTCCGCGTACGCCAACGAGACCAACCGCGTCATCCGGTTCACGGCCAACTGTGCAGAAGGCCCGGTGGAGTTCGACCTCGTCGTTCAACTGGCAACTCGCACCCCCTTCGTCTACGCGCAGGAGTAAGAGACTGGCCCCGGGCCCGCGGGGACTCTCCCTGCGGGCCCGGCGCCCTCAGGACCCCCGCTCACAGGCAGGGGCGGGGCCGGCAATCCCCCGGCCACAGGCGCCACGCCCACGGCAGGGGTGATCAGCAGTAAGGAAGGAAGCAAGCGTGCTCACCCTGTTCACCAACCGGTTCCAGGCGTTCCAGCCCCCGCAAGGGGTGCCGGTGCGCATCACCCTCGGCGGCGTCCGGTTCAAGCTCCCCTACTCCCTCACCCATGCGGTGCGGGAGCTCGCGCCGCGTCGGGACTACCTCAACGCGTCCGAGCCCGAGTTCACGAAGGCATACCGTGGGGACCTCGACCAGCTCGGCCCTGAGCGGATCGCGGCGCGGCTCCGGCAGATCGCGGAGGCCGAGGGCGACCACCGCCTGGTGCTCCTCTGCTTCGAGGACTTGGCCAAGCCCGGCTTGTGGTGCCACCGAAGGACGTTCGCGGCATGGTGGAGGGACCGCACCGGGGATGAGGTGCGCGAGCTGTCTCCCATGGGGGACGACCACTACCAGCAGGGAACCTTGATGTGAGCGTCGGAACCGCTCCCTCAAGATAGGTGACATGATTCCAGGGGGCTGCGTGCTCCTTGTGTAAGTTCCAACGCAGCGCCCGGCCCGGCACCCGCCGAGGCCGGGCGTTGTCGTTCGTTGGGAGGCGAAGATGTTCCAGGGCACCATCCCAGGTCCCATGCGCTCGATCGTGCGCGAGACCGCCAGCCTGTGGCCGAGCGGCCCGGTGTACGTACCGTGCTGCGGGAACTTCACCATCGAACGGTCACTGGCCGGCATGGGGTTCGGCCTTCACTCCTCCGACGTGTCCATCTACACCAGCGTGGTCGGCCGTTGGCTTACCCGGCAACCGGTGGGCATCCAGCTCCGCGAAGAGAGCGCAGACGAACTCGGCTGGCTCGCGGACTCCTTGGACGACGGCGTTGGCACCGTGGCCACGCTCATGCTCGGCACGCGGTTCCTCGCCAGCGTCGGGCGCGAAGGGTTGTGGCACGAGCGGGTGGTGCGCTCCTACCGCGAGCAGTGGAAGGCCAAGCACGCGGAGACCGTGGAGCGGCTGTCCGGCTCGGACGTCGATCTGGCCTCGTACGAGGTGGAGGACGTGCGCTCCTGGCTCCAGAAGGTCCCCGGCGACGCTCCCGTGTGCTCTTTTCCTCCCTTCTACGGCGGCGGCTACGAGAAGCTGTACGAGCCGCTAGAAGCCCACTTCACCTGGGACGCGCCCCACTACGAGCCGCTGTCGGACGACGACGTGGTCAGCGTGCTCGGCGCGATCACGGACCGGCCGTACTGGCTGACGGCCTCCAACCACAGCGTGCCCGAGCTGCGCCCGTACCTGCGCGGCGTGATCAAGGCGACGCCGCGCGCCGCTCCCATCTACGTGTACGCCAGCGAGGCGCGCACGAGGATCGTCGCCCCGCGCCAGCCGATCGACCCGGTGAAGATCCCGCGCCTGCGCGAGGGCGAGGAACTGGTCGGCCCGCTCTCGCTCTCGCTGCTCAAGCCCGGCCAGTTCAACGCGCTGCGCTCCCGGTACCTCAACCCCAGGATCGCTCCGGGCGCGGCGAACCTGGCGGTCGCGGTGAGGGACGGCGGCGGGCGGCTGCTGGGCGTGTTCGCGATGGCCCCGAGCACGTTCACCCCGGACGAGGCGTACGTGCTCTCGGACTTCGCGGTTGCGCCGACCGACTACCCGAGGTTGTCGAAGCTGATCGTGATGGCGGCAATGAGCGCCGAGACGCAGTTGCTGTGCCAGCGGGCGTTCTCACGGCGCATTCGGCGGGTGGCGACGACGGCGTTCAGCAACAACCCGGTGTCGATGAAGTACCGCGGGCTGCTGCGGCTGAACAAGCGCAGCCCGTCGAACGAGGACGGCTGGAAGTACCAGCTCCAGTACCAGGGGGCGATCGGCCAGCACTCGTTGGCCGAGGCCCTTCAGGTGTGGGCGAAGCGGTGGGGCGCCCCGACGACGAAGACGGGAGTCTGATCATGGAGACCGAGTCCACTCGCCTTGCCCCGCCGCAGATGGTGCAGGGCGACCCGCGCACGCTGACGCTCCTCGACGTCAACGCGAGGTTCCTGCCACACGAGCAGTTTCGGCAGCTCGTGGGGAACATCGAGCGGGACGGGCATCTGACCTCGACGCCGCTGGTGTGGAACGACCGGGACACGGGGCGGCTGGTCGTTCTCTCCGGGAACCACCGCACGCTCGCCGCGATCGAGGCCGGCCTGCCGCAGATCTGGTGGATGCAGATAGACGAGCCGCTGGCTCGCCAGCGGCAGATCGCGCTTCAGCTCTCGCACAACGCGATTGCGGGTCAGGACGATCCGGCGATCCTGAAGGAGCTGTACGACGAGCTGGAGTCGGTGGAGTGGCGGCAGTACACGAGCCTGGACGACAAGACCCTTGACCTGCTGGAGAAAGTGGACGTCGCCTCCCTCGGGGAAGCGAACCTGGACTTCGCCAGCGTCCAGTTCATGTTCCTGCCCGCCGAGTTGGAGCGCGCCGAGACGGCGTTCGATGCGGCCCGCTCCACGGCAACGGCGGATCAGCGGTGGGTGGCTGGGTTGGAGCAGTACGAGCCGGTGCTCGATGCGCTGGAGTTTTCCCGGGCCGCGTACAAGATCGGCAACTCCGCTACGGCGCTCGGCGTGATCCTCGCCGTGTTCGAGCGGCACCTGGGAGAGCTGGCCGAGGGCTGGTTCGACGCAGCCACCGGGGAGCCGACGCGGACGGGGACGGCGCCGCTGGAGACGGTATTCGGCGTGCGGGACCTGCCGGTAGAGACCGCGGCCGTCGTACGGACTGCCATCGATCGGATGGTGCAGGACGGCACTGTGCCCGCTGACGAGCCGTGGAGGGCGCTGGAAGTCCTGGCCGCCCAGAACAACTAGAAGGCCGTCGGCCAGGAGGTGAGCGGTGGCCGAGGACACCGTGGAGTCCTGGGAGCGGCAGAGCGGGGAGTCGGTCCAGGCGTTCGAGGCGTTCGCCGTGTACCGCGATCTCGGCTCAGCGCGGAGTCTGACAAAGGCGGCACGCGAGTTGCATAAATCCCGCACGCTACTGGGCCGTTGGTCGCGCCAGTTCGCATGGGTGATGCGGGCTGTGGCCTACGACCGGGAGCAGGACCGTCAGTTCCTCGCGGAACAGATGCAGGCGCGACGCGATATCGCCCGCCGGCACGCGAAGTTGGCTCAGGCCGTACAGAGCAAGGCCGTCGCGCGGCTCCAGATGCTCGACCCGCGGGAGCTGTCGCCCTCGGAACTGCTGCGCTATGTCCAGGTCGCGGCGGAGATCGAGCGTCGGGCCGTGGGCGAGGCACCTGCGGTCGGGACGGTCGAGGGCCGGGACCAGGGCGCGGACGTGGCCGCACTGTCGGACGAGGACCGCCGGGCGCGGATGGATCAGCTCCGTCGTGAGCTGGAGCACCGGTTGTCGGAGGGCGCACAGTGAGCCGGGGCCGGGCCAAGCGGCGCCAGATCGAGGGGTTTGCCGACCCCTCGGTCATGACCGACGAGCAGCTGAGGGCCGAGGTCGCGGCGCTGGTGCGGGCCGATGAGCTGTCGGCGCGGCGGTGGGCGTGTGAGGTCCCCGATTGCGATGGGCTGCCCCATGCGGGGTGGCTGCATCACCACGCCCGAGCGGCGCAGCGTCGGCCACTGTGGCTGTGGACGGTGTGGATGCTGCTCACCGGCCGTGGCTGGGGCAAGTCACGGACGGCGGCGGAGGCAGTGCGGGAGTGGGCGCAGACGCCGGGCTTGCAGATCGCGGTGGTGGCGCGAAACGCGACGCTGGTGCGCGACATCTGCTTCGAGTCCCCGAAGTCGGGGCTGCTGTCGGTGTTCCCACCGCAGGAGGTAGCGAAGTACAACTCGTCGCTGGGCGAGACGACGCTCAGGCTGACGAACGGGACGACCATCAGGGGGTTCGGCGCGGAGACGCCGGACAACCTGCGTGGCTGGGCGTTCGACAAGGCCTGGCTGGACGAGTACGCGGCCTGGAACCGGATCACGGCCCAGGCGGTGTACGACATGCTGTGGTTCTGCCTGCGTGAGGCGGACACCCCGCAGGTCGTCATCTCCACGACGCCGAAGCCGCTCCCACACGTCAAGCGGCTGGTCGAGCGCGGACGTGCGCAGGAGGAGGCCCACCGGAAGGGCGGGACGCCGCCTCGGGTGGTGCTGACCCGCGGCCACATGCGGGAGAACGACGCGAACCTGTCGGCGGCGGCGCGTGAGGAGTTGGAGGAGGAGTATGCCGGCACCCGGCTGGGGCGGCAGGAGCTGTCGGGCGAGCTACTCGAGGACGTAGAGGGCGCGCTCTGGAAGGGCTGGATGCTGGAAGTCGAGGGCTTCCGGTCCCGGTCCGAGCATCTGCCGGACCTTCAGCGGGTCGTGGTGGCTGTGGACCCGGCGACCAAGAGCCATGAGGACGCGGACATGACGGCGTTCACGGTGGCGGGGCGCGGGTTCCCGGTGGACACGATGTTCGGGGACGACCGTCCCCGCGGGTATCTGTTGCACTGCGAGCAGGACCGGTACACGCCGACGCAGGCGATGAAGCGGGCCGCGACGCTGTATCACGAGCACCGTGCGGACTGCGTGGTCATCGAGGCGAACAACGGCGGCGACTACTTGCCTGCGCTGCTGGAGCAGGTGGACCCGACGGTGAACTGGCGGATCGTTCATGCCACGCGGGGGAAGAGGGCGCGGGCAGCTCCGGCGGCCCAGCTGTACGAGCAGGCGCGGGTGTCGCACGTTGGTCCGGCTCGGCGGTTCGCGCCGTTGGAGGAGCAGATGACGATGTTCGTAGGCCAGGGCGAGACGGAGGACTCCCCGGACTTGCTCGACAGCGCGGTGTGGGCATTGTGGGACCTGTTCCTCGACCCCACGATGCCGCCACCGCGTGGCGGCGATGACCGGCGTCTGAGCGGCCGAAGGTAGCTGGAGGGTGCTCACTCTCGAGGGTGGCCGAAGGTCGCGCGTAGGACATGTAGCGAACGCTGCCTGATGTCTGGGTCGGGGTGAGCGATGGCCAAGGTGATAGCCACCGAGAGGGCGGAACCGAGGACGGCGAGTGACGGTGCGAAGTCCATGCGAGGACGGTGGAGGCGGCCGGTGTGGCGCGGGAACCGGTTCTGGTGTCGCGGATGGTGCGCAACTCCCGGGCCACAGGTTGTTGTTGTCCGGGGCCGTACGAGCTTGCTACCCCGTTCGGCGCGCTCGCGTTGGCGGGCGGGTTACTGATGGGCGGTACGGCCCCGGACGAGCAGGATGTCACAGCGAGACGTCGGAGCATCGGAGCGATGACGTGAGCCAGATACCGGCATACGTGCCATGTCTGGCTCATGGGGTGAGAAGCGTGCGGGCTTCGGCGCCAGCCGTGACGTGCCCAGCGGTGCCGTGCAGAGCGAGCGGGATCGGCGACGGCGCTTAGGCTGTGGCGATGGCGCGGGGCCGACCTTCCTGGAGTGGATGTGGGCCTGCGCCAATTCGTGATCGATGCATGGTCGTGGCTGAACTACAAGCCCGTGATGGCGGAGGCGGGGCGTCCCGGCAGCCGCGCATTCCCCGAGCTGGCCAAGACGTGGGTGCCGCCGCACGAGTTGCGGCGGCTGGCCGCATACAAGGTGCTGGCGTCGTACGACAACAACCAGGCCGGACAGCTCGCGGCGACCGGTGGCGACGCGAGTGCGCTGGAGCGTCGGGAGTTGGGCGACGCGGCGAACCTGGTGGACACCGCTCTCGGCTACCTGCTGGGCTCGGAGCAGAAGGTCGCGGTGGAGGGGGCGGAGCACGCCGATGAGGCGACGCCGACGCCTGGTGCGGCGGAAGCCGTTGCGGTGCAGGACCGGCTCCGGAAGTGGGCGGACAAGGAGCTGCTGACGTTCCGTGTTCAGCAGGCGGAGCGGGCGGCGGTGCTCCTCGGGGACAGCGTGATGGTCCTGGCGTGGAACCCGGGGAAGCAGCGGCCGACGCTGCGGGTCTATGACCCGGGCTTCTTCTTTCCGCAGTGGGACGACGAGGATGACGACTTCCCCCGCAAGGTCCACCTGGCGTGGGAACTGCCGGCGGACGACGACGCCGGGCTGAAGGCTCGGGTACGTCGGGTGACGTACGAGCTCGGGCCGATTTCCGAGGGCGGCGAGGAGGAGGGCGACGGCTCAGCGAGGGCGCGCACCTATCCGTGGGAGCCGGGCCGTACGTCGAACGTGACGTGCTACCTCACGGACGCCGAGTGGCTGTTGGAGGACCTGAAGAACGGCGAGACGCTGGACCAGTTGCCGATGGGCAAGGCCGCGTTCCGGGTGCGGGGGGACGGCACGGAGCTGAACCGGCTGGACTTGATGATCGACTTCGTGCCGGTGGTGCATGTCGCGAACACGATCCCGGACGGCGGGGAGCACTGGGGCCGGTCGGTGCTCGCGCGGGTTCTGCAGGCGCTCGACGAGCTTGCGGCCACGGACTCGGACAGCTCGGCCGCGTCGGCGACGACGGGTACGCCGATCATCGGGCTCGCTGGCGCGCGGCTGCCGGTCGACCGGGCGACAGGCAGGCCGCAGGATCTTGAGGTGAGGGCGGGTGCGGTGTGGCAGCTCGGTGAGACGGGGCGGATGGATGCGCTGGACACGTCGCCGCAGTTGGCCGAGTTGCGGGCCCGGGTGGATCACCTACTGGAGCGGATCGCGGCCAACTCGCGGGTGACGGCCGCTGGGCTGGGCACGCTGGAGGCCACGGAGGTGCCGTCGGGGTACGCGCTGAAGTTGGCGTTGGGGCCGCTGGACGCGCTGATCGGCATGATGCGGCTCGCGCGGGAGCACAAGTACCGGCTGCTGTTCAAGATGGTGCAGCGGCTGTACCAGGCCGGGCAGGCGGAGGGCTGGGCGGCCGGGGAGACGCAGCCGGCGCGGCTGGCGTGGGCGCCGCACACGCCGACTGATCGGGGCGCAGTGCTGGAGGAGGTCGTCAAGGCGTTCGGGGCGGGCGTGCTGTCGCTGGAGACGGCGGTGACGATGCTGCTGGAGGCGGGGTACCCGATCAAGGACGCCTCGCAGGAGGTGGAGCGGATCAGGGCGAAGGCCCAGCAGGAGGCTGCCGTGCGGATGGCGGAGGCGGCGGCGCGTCGAGGGCGCGACGAGGGCGAGGAGGATCAGGAGGAGGGCGACGGTCCGGGTGCGGCCGGTACGCGGAAGGCGGTAGAGCGGGAGAGCGGGAGGGAGCCGGTGGGCTCGGGCCGGTGACACGGGCCCCGGGGTACGTGAGCCGGGGGCTACGACTCGGAGATCATTTACGGGACAACTCGGTAGCATTGGGGTATGCCCACGGGACCTTTGCACGACCGCGCCGTCAACAGCATCGTCAACGGTGAACTCACCCAGGAGATCTTCCCCTGCCGGTGCACGACCGGCGAGGATCACGTCGAGGGTCCGGACTCGGTTGACTACGAGGAGGAGCCTGAGGACTCCTCGTTCGCTGGAGCCGAGGACATTTGGCTCTCTAGCGGCATGGATGAGGACTACGACTTCCGCTAACGACCTTGGGAGCGGTGACGGTCGGCCCGTGACGTGAGAAGGGCCGTACGGGTTGGGCGAGTTGTGACGCTTGTCTGGACCCGTGCGGCCTGCTCCCATCCTGCCCTGTCCGGTATCCCCCGCGCACACGTCGGCGAGTTGCTCGAAGAACTCGCACCCAGTGGCAGGCCTCACGGGAGTCGCTCCCAAGGCCGTTAGCGCCAGACGCCGCGGGCGCGCATGAGCTCGATCTGGGGCTCGGTGACGTGTTCGCGGTACTCGGCGTGGTTGTACGGTAGTCGGTCGGCGTAGAGGTTGGCCGGGTAGATGGGCTGGTTGTAGAGGGTGGCGAACAGCTCGGTGCGCAGGTCCTTGGCCCAGTTCGTCCACACGGCGGTGGTGCGCTGGCGGCGGAGGGCGGGCAGGTCGATGGTGGCGGTGACGAATGTGGCGACGCCGCCGTGGTCGAGGTGGCCGACGGTGCGGCCGGTGTGGTCGGTGATGGTGGAGTGGCCGCCGAAGAAGTCGACGCGCTGCCCGTCGGCGCCGGTGTACGAGGCCGGGTTGGGGGCCAGTACGTACATGGTGTTGTCGAGCGCGCGGGCCCGGTTCTGGATGTCGTACGCGTCGGAGGCGACCCCGGGCAAAGGGTAGCTGGTGCGGTAGGCGATCTCGCAGCCGCCGAGGGCAAGGCCGCGAGCGTTCTCGGGGTAGGACGCCTCGTTGGCCATCATGACGCCGAGACGTCCGATGGCGGTGTCTGCGACCGGCCAGAACGCCTCGGGGCCGCGCCCGTAGAGCCGGGTCCACTGGTCGAGTACATCGTGGGGGCTGAGGCTGTGCTCCATGGGCGGGAGTGGGGCGAGCTTGTAGTGGCGGAGGACGATCTCGCCGTCCGGGTCGATGACGAAGGCGATGTTGAAGTACCGGTCGGGGAAGGCCGGGTGCAGGGCTTTGGCCTGCGCCATGATGTGGATGCCGAACTCGCGGGCCCAGCGGCCGAGTTCTTTGGTCTCTGCGCCGGGCAGGCTGATGGCGCAGGTGCGGGCGTAGGTGGCGTGGTCGAGGTCATGGATCTCGTCGGTGAAGCCCTGGAGTGCGCCTTCGGGCAGGACGACCAGCCGGACGGGGTGGTCGAGGCCGCCGAGGGCGACGGCGGTGCGGGTGAGGGCGTAAAGGTGGTCGAGGTTGGTGGTGATGTCGTCGCGCTGCTGGATCTCGGTGATTTCGGGGATGAGCCCGACGGCGGTGTACGGGTTGATGGTCATGGGTGTGGCCTCCTTGTCCGATCGCCATCCTGCGGTGGCGGTCGGACAGGACTCGTCGCCGTGTCGGCGCAGGTGGTTACACTGGCCGACAGCGCGGGGGCGCGCTCTGGAGGAGATGTATGGTCCGGCCCCTGCCGCCTCGCCGTCCTGTCGGCTTCCGCCGTGATGGGCGGCCGATCTACCCGATTCTTGGCGCCTCTTCGGAGGATGAGACGAACGACCAGCTGGACGATGGCACCGATGACGGCGGCCAGGAGCAACAGGTCAAGGTCACTCAGGACCGGTTGGGCAAGATGCTCACCCGAGAGAAGGCCCAGGGTGAACGGGCCGCGATCAAGCGACTGTTGTCCGCGCTCGGCTTCGACACCCCGAAGGCGCTGACGGAGTTCGTGACGACGCAGCGGGAGGCTGAGCAGGCCGCGCTGTCGGAGGTCGAGCGCCGGGAACAGGCCGCACAGGAGAGGGAGTTGCAGGCCGCGCGCAGGGAGGAGCTGGCCGCCGAGCGGGAGCGGGCCGCGCTTCGGCGGGCTGCGCTCGTGGCTCTTGGCGCGGAGGGCGATGACCTGGTGGACGCGGAGCGTCTGCTGGCCGTCGATGATGAGGTTGCCGACGAGGCCCAGGTCCAGGCCGCCGCCGAACAGCTCCGCACCCGGCGTCCCGAGCTGTTCGGCGAGGTGCGCACCCTGGTGCCGGCCGCCCCCGCGGGCGCACCGGCCGGGCGCGGCCCGACCCGCACGACCTCGGTGTCCAAGCCCGGTTCGGCCGGGCTGGAGATGGCCAAGCGCCGCGGTCTGATCCCCGAGTTCAGCGACACCGCCGCCCGGTAGTACCGGGCCTAGCCCTTTGGGGGACCACGCCCCCCAGAACTTCGTGGACGACATCGCCTCCGTGGGCGGTGTGCGGATTCTGACCGCAGCGTCCATGGAGACACGCACATGACCATTCAGCCCGTCTCGAAGTCCGAGTACACCACCGCCAACCGCGAGTGGCTGGCTTCCCTGCATGGCACCGATTCCGTCGACACGATCACCCTCGACCTGAACCTGTTCTGCGAGGGCACGCACTATGTGTGCGGCGACGGCTGCGACCCGTACGGCCGGGTGCTGTCCGGTGTCCCGGTCGGCAGGGTCGCGGAGTCCGGCCTGTACGGCCCGTACGATCCAGAGGCGCACTGTGGCCGTCAGATCCTGCGCGGCTTCGTGATCGCGGAGGCCCCGTTCGCGCCGGGCCAGACCCGCGTACCGGCCGCCCTGCTGTGGCACGGCGCGGTGAAGGCGTCGAAGGTGCCCGGCGGGATCGACGTGTCCCAGCTCGTGTGGCACCCGCGTGCCGCACAGATCCGCTTCGTCTGAGCGGGGGCTTGAGCTGTGACGATTCAGGACCTGCTCAAGGACGTCTCGGTCATGGACCTGACGGCGTTCGCCAGGGCGATCCCGTCCCCGAAGGACTTCCTCCTCACCCAGACGTTCTTCCCGACCGTGGAGATACGGGAGGTGAAGTGGCGTACGAAGGACTCCGGCCGGTACGTGAACGTCGCCAAGTACCGGGCGTTCAACGCCTCAGTGCCGTTCGCGACCCGTGAGGCGTGGCAGACGTCCCGCGAGGGCGCGCTGCCCGCGCTGGGCCAGAAGCTCGTCGTCTCCGAGCAGGAACAGATCCTGCTGGAGGCGTCGCACGGCTCGGACCAGGACCGGATGATCGAGCTGCTGTACGACGACGTGGAACGGCACGTCGAGGCCATCCGGTCCCGGCTGGAACTGGCCGCCGGCGACGTACTCGCGGACGGCCGGTTCACGCTGGAACAGGAGAACGGCCTGACGCTGGAGGTGGACTGGAACGTCCCCGCCGAGAACATGCCGGTTGCCCGGATACCGTGGTCCGACCCGGCCTCCGACCCGATCGCGGATGAGCTGCGATGGATTCAGCACCTGGACGACATCGGTGCTCCGGAGCCGGAGTTGGTGATCACCTCCCGGAAGGCGTTCAGCTACCTGGCGGCGAACAACGCCTACCGGGCGGCCTACTACGGCAGCGTGAACCCGTCGACCACCCCGACGGCGACGCTCACTCCGCAGCAGATCAACGTGGTGCGCGGCAACTACAGCCTGCCGCCGATCCAGTTCTACAAGGCCCAGGTGCGGGTGGACGGCAAGCCCCGCAAGGTGTTGCCCGAGAACCTGTGGATTCTCGTGCCGCCGGAGCGGGAGAAGTGGGCCCAGACCATGTACGGGGTGACCGCAGAGGCCCTGGTGCTGTCGCGCGGGTCGAACCCCGAGATCCTTCGCGAGGATGCCCCTGGCCTGATCATCACCCGGGGGGTCCAGGATGACCCCGTGCAGATCTGGACCAAGGGCGCCGCGGTCGGGATGCCCGTCATGCACACTCCGGACGCGCACATCGTGGCGAAGGTGCTGTGATGGCGGGCCGCGGGCGGCTGAAGGCCGCGGTCTATGTACAGGACCCGACCATGCGGGAGGAGCTGATCCTGCTGCCGGGGGACTGCCCGGAACCCGAGATGGCCGTGCTGATCACCAACCCGGACGCGTGGGAGGTGCCGCCGGGCGACTGCGACGAGCCGGACGAGGCTGTCTCGGTGGGGAAGGCGGAGCCGTCCGGGAGCAAGGACGACGGACAGGAGGAGACGGCCGGCGCGGGCGGGACGAGGAAGTCTCCGTCAAGGCGGGGCGGGGGCCGTTCGGCGTCCTCGTCGTCGTGACCATCTGGAGGCGGCCCGCCACCGGGAACAGCCCGGCGGCGGGCCGCACCGCGCGGAGGGAGTAGCGGGTGGACGAGTTCCAGCGGTCATGGTTGCTGGCGCAGCTCGGGCCGGACACCGACCCGGCCGACCTGGAGCGCCGGTTCTTCCGGCTGCGGTCGGTGCGCGCAGTTGCGCTGGAGGTGCTGGGCGAGCGGCGAGCGAAGCTCCTCGCGGACCCGCTGAAGGTCACCGTGGACGGGGTGGTGACCATGGACCTCCAGGAGAACTTGCGAGGGATCGAGCGGCATATCGAAGTTGTACGGCAGGTACCTGCGCCAGAGGACGAAGACCAAGCGAGCGAAGCTCTGGCAGTGGCTAGGCTCGTGCCGACCCGCCGCTACAGATAGCGCGTGGCCCGGGGCCACGTCGGCGAGCCACTGCAGCACTCCGTCTGTGCCTTCATTGACCGCCCGAAGGCCGCGGGAGCAGGTGCCCCCGCGGCCTGTCTCACGGTTCTACAGCCAAGGCCAGTGGGCCCAACTCGCCGCCCCGATTACCAGGGACGCAACTCCTGCACCTCCCACAATCGCGGGCGAGATGTACACCGCGAAGACGGTGTGGCCGCCGACCAGCAGTTGTACGTTTGCGCGCCGTACACGGGAGGACGTCGACGGTGGAGCCTCCGGGCCCCAGGCGTCGTCCGCGGGGCCATCCCCGGGTGACTGCTGGCTGGAACCTGTGCCATGGTGTGTACTCACCAGTTGTCCTTTCGCATGAGCACGGCCGCCGTCTCCCTGGCCGCCAAACCTGAAGAAGACGGTGCCACGCGACACTCGGTCCCCCCGGGTTCGAGAGGACACAAAAGGGCCCCACCAGACCTAGGCATGGTGGGGCCCTCATTGATGACGCGACCGTATCGAAGCGGCGGGCCGCAAGGCAAGTTGAGGAGATTGACAGGGGTCATGACGTCGTGTCAGTAAGCTGCCTTCCCCCGCTCGCAGATCTGGCCGTTGCGGACTCAGTTACCTCCAGCGTCCCTGCGTACCGACGATCTTCATGCAATCACGAGCGACTCGAGTAGCTCTGTTACGAGGCTGACTGCGCTGGAGTCCATGGCTTGAAGCCACCGCTCAGGCAGTCGCCTGCTTCCGGCGTCGAAGTAGGACCAGAACGGCGATCGCGGCCAGGGTCATCCACGCCTTGCCCAGAATCTGGCCGGGCAGGTACTCGAACGAGCCGAAGGCCAGCTTGAGGAAGAGGAGGCTGTCTGCGAGCAGGCCGACCGTGTTCGAGGCGAGCATCGCGATCAGTAGACCGCGTGTGCGAAGGGGTTCGTAGACGACGAAGTCCATGGTTTCGGCGACCGCGAAAGCCGCGGCCGAGGCCATGGCGAGTGTGGGGTCCGCGAGGAAGTAAGACAGCATTGTGCCGACGGCGATAGCCGCGAGGACAGCGCCGCGGCCGGCGGATTCACGCGCGAGGTCACGAAGGACCAGGGCAAGGCCGACCATATAGACCCCGGCGGGAGCAACACAGCCGAAGCCGACGGGGACTGCTCCGAAGTGGGTGACGGCGAGGTTGGCCGCGGGGATGGTGGCGACATAAGCGACGAGGGTCGCGATACCGGCAGGGGCGGGGACGTTCACGTTCTTCTTCCTGTCTCGATGATGTGGTCGTTGCGCCGATACCACGCCGCGGACGGACAGCGAGGCGAGCGCCCAGACAGTACAGCCCAGGCCACTGACACTGGTAACGGGCCCAGGCATCGAGACTCTGTCCGGGATTGAGTGCACTGCCGCGGGCATATGCACGTCAGGCGGCGCGAAGCCGCAGACCTCAGGGCAAGTCGGTGGCCCCAGCCTTGGACAGCTATCGCAGGTCAAGCGACGATTCCCCCCGACGGCTGTCAGAGGCCCGCTGAGTCAGGGAGCGCGCAGTGACATAGGCGTCGCTTCGGAGCAAGGCATCGTTTCGGTCGCATTTCGTAGCGCGGTACACTCCGACACGTCGGTCCGACATGACCGCTTCATTCCCATTAATGCCATGTGCCGATTCAGTCAGGAGGTGCCGAGGCAGCACTCTCGGTCCATTATCGAAACTTCATGCGAATTTCTGCGCTACTCCGTCGACTGTGTTGTCAGTGGGTGCGCCTAAGCTCGTGTCAGTTGTTAAATCAGCAGGTGGGGGGCGAGCAGAAGGATGTCTTCGGGCTTCGCGGTTGGGCACCTCGTCGAGTTCACGGGGGCCCCGGGCATCGGCCGGGTTGGTGCCATCGATGGGGACATGCTGCGCGTCGACTTCTTCGAATCAGTAGCCGAGGAAGTCGTCCACTCCCAGCATGTGCCGGCGAGGAACTGCTGGCGTGCCCGGCTCGAACCCGAAACGCGGGTCTACTGGCGCGAGCCGAGCACCGGAGACTGGCTCGCGGGTCGGGTCACCGGAGAACATCTCCCGGAATACTTCATCCAAGTCCCCAACAAGAAGTGGAACGAGCGGGCGAGCGAGGGCGACCTCCGAGTGCGCTGGGACCGTCCCATCCACGACCCCCTCCAAGTCCTCACGAGCGGCGGCAGCGAGTCAGGGTACTTTCGCGACGCTCGGCTTCCCTTCCTGCGCAATCTCGTGGCGCAACGCGCTGCCTGCGCGAACATGGCGGCGCTACTGTCCTCGGCTGCCGAGATCTTTCCGCACCAGGTCCGTGCTGCAATAACCGTGCTCTCCGATCCCGTGCAGCGTTACCTCATCTCCGATGAGGTCGGCCTGGGGAAGACCATCGAGGCGGGGTTCGTCATCCGCCAGACCCTTCTTGATGATCCGTGGGCTCGAATCACTGTCGTCGCCCCCGAACCGCTTCGGCGTCAGTGGGACAAGGAGCTCCGCAACAAATTCTTCATCGACGACTTTCCGTCAGCTCGGATCGTGATCACGTCTCACGAGACACCGGAGAAGTGGCCCCAGTACGACGACAGTGCCCTTGTCGTCGTGGACGAGGCACATGCGCTGGCCCAGGACGCCGACGAGAACGTCTCGCCCTACCGTGAACTGGCGGCCTTGGCGCACTCTGCCCCAAAGCTTCTGCTCCTGTCCGCGACCCCTGTGACTTCTCGCTACACGACTCATCTCGGACTGCTGCACCTGCTCGAACCCGACCTCTACCGGTGGGACGACCGCGAAGCTTTCGAGCACCGCTACGCCCTACGCGCGGAGTTGGCGGACAGCGTCTACGCCCTGGACGCCACCTTCACCTTCCTGCTGAGGTCGACGCTCGACGACATCCGGCGGCTCCTCCCTCATGATCCCCGATTTGAACACCTCGCAGAGCAGATCATCGAGTGCCTCACTGAAGACGATGACCTGCGTGACGGAGTGGAACCCGATGATCTCGCCCTGCACGTAGAGGAGTTGCGGGGGCACATCAGTGAGACGTACCGCCTGCATCGCCGGGTGATCCGACACCGGCGAGACCAGGTGGAGAAGCCAGAGGACGAAGCCGAGGAGAGTGAACCCTACGCGGTCCGCGGTCGGGAACTTTCGGACGTTCTCACCCTGCCCTCCACCTTCGACGCCGTCGAAACGGCCCTGGTGGCGTGGCGTACTGGCGTTTCGGATCACTTGCTCAACGCCGGCCTCGAAGACGAGGCCACCGCCTACGCCCGCATCCTCAGCGTCATCGCGTCCCGAGCGGGCGGTCCCTTCGACGACTTCGTCGGCGCACTGCGCTGGCGGGTACGCGGAGATGCCCAAGCGGCACAACGAGCCGGCCTCACTCCTCAAGAGCAAGCCACGCTCGCCGCACCCGCTCTCATCCCTGCAGAGATGGAAGCACTTCTCGAGCTTGAGAGGCACCTCGACGAAGCAGCGGACAACCAGCCGCTCAAGGCGACGGCCAACGCCCTCATCCCGACGCTGAATCGCGGTGGGCGCATCGTCGTCTTCTGCGGCCCGGGTGCACTGGCGCACCAACTCGCGACACGTCTACGAGGATTGTCCCGAAGCGCCTATGTTGCGGAGCACACCCGCCAAGTCGGCGCGGCGGCTTCTGAGGAAGCGGTCACAGAGTGGCGCAAGACACCGGGTACGTCCGTCCTTGTCGCCGATGACACCGCCGAAGACGGGCTAAATCTTCAGATGGCGAATGCCGTTGTGCACGTGCGCCTGCCGTGGAACCCCAACCAACTTGAACAACGCATCGGACGAGTAGACCGCTATCGCAGCGCCGAATCCGTCAGCCAACTCGATGCCGCCAGCCAATACGTGATCAGCGCAAGTGCCGAACACGAAGCCCTTGGCACAGCCTGGCTGAACCTGTTGCGCGACGGCTACAACATCTTCTCGCAGTCGGTGTCGACACTGCAGGACGCCATCGCGGAGGGCCTCGACGCTGTCTGGGCCGACGCCCTGCGAGATGGCCCCACTGGGCTCGCGTCCGCGCTGCAGCGTGTGCAGGATCAACTCCTCGAAGCACGCCAGCAGATCGAGAAGATGGACATGCTCGAGGCCATTTACCTCGATGCCGATGGCCGAGACGACATGGCAAAGACCCTCAGAGAGCTAGAACTGGACTGGACGGACATTCAACGCGCTGTCTTCCGGTACACAAGCGAAGGATCTGGCGGTATCAACGTCCGCCACTCCGAGCACACCATCGGCAAAACTGTCTTCGACCTCGTCGGGTCCCGGCCGCACGTCCCACCGCGTCTGTACATGGCGCAGGCCATGACGTTGGCTCCCGCCATGGCGCAGGGGACGTTCAACCGGTCAAGGGCCCTGCGCTCTCCAGGTACACGGGTGTTCCGCATCGGAAACCCGTTCATCGACATGCTCGCTGTCCTGAGCGCCATCGACGAGCGTGGCCAGGCAACCGCCTTCGAGCGCGTCGACTCCAGCCACACAGGGGACCCGGAACCCTACTTCGCCTTCGACTTCCTAGTAGAGGCTGACATCTCTACAGCAGCTGAGGGGGTGACCAACCCGGACGAGGTGAAGCGGGCCTTGCAGCGCCAGGCCGACCTTCTCCTTCCGCCGTTCACACGCAGGGTGTGGGTGCGGGCAGGAAGCACCGAGGCGCTGACGCTCTCTACGGCGCTCGAATGGCTGAACAGCCCTTACGATCACCGGAAGTGCCAGAACTTTAATAGTCAGCGGATTCGTCATCTTGTTGACATCTTCGGTGGCTGGTCAGAGTTCCAGCACGCCGCTGAAACCGCTGAGAAGGTCGCCCGCAACGACCTCTTCCGCGTGACCGACCTGAGAACACTGTGCGCCGAGGCCCAGCAAAGGGCTCGCCGACGACTTGCCGTGACCCGAGCCCAGGCAGAGGCCCGCAGGGCCGCCGGCCGCCTCCTGAACGACACCGAAAGCCAACTGGCAGACCTGAAAACCGTCGGGCTACTCATCGATAGTCTCACGCAGCCGAACGTACGACTCATATCTGCAACCTGCGTCGTCCGCAGCGGGCGAAGGGGGGCACAGGGTGGTGCGTGACAGTTGGATTGGGGCGCAGCAACTCTTCGACACCTGGCCGTTCATTGGCTCGGTGTCCGAGGACACGCAATACGACGGCACCCTGCGCCGTCTCAAGGACGCCCTCGACGGTCTGGCAGAACACAGGTCCTCATGGCGCGACGTGGCAGCACTGACGCGACAGATCCTTCTCGAAGCTCAGGCCCGTGGAAACACGTCTGGCCTCTCAGTCCCACTTGGCGCACCCTTGCCTACGCGGCTGCAGTGGGAACAGATGCACTGCCATACGCTCCCGGATGGCCGCCGCGTCCTGGTCACAGCCCGGCCATGGCACCCTGGCGCATCAGACCAGAAAGCTGAGGAAGCCGCTCAGTACGACTTGCAGCAGATCCACCTCGGAGAAAGTCTCCAACAGCACCTTCAGTTGGAGCCATGCCCTGCCGACCCCTTTTGGACGCGAGCCCTCGGTGACGACTACGCCCAGTACAAGTCGATCGGGCAGCGGCAAGCAGCTCGTGCAGTAGCACTCGCAGAGCCGGGCAGCACTGTGATCGCTTGTCTGCCGACCGGTCACGGCAAGACCGCCCTCGTACAGGCTCCCGCGCTGCTCGCAAGCAGCCGCACCGGCGTCACCCTGGTCGTCGTGCCGACTGTCGTGCTCGCATTGGACATGGAACGCCGTGCCCAAGAGTTGCTGAGCACGCGCGGGCGACGGAGCCCCACCGGCCGCTATGCCTACATCGGTGACCTGGACGAGAACCTCAAGCAACAAGTGCGAGACGACATCCGATTCGGCAGGCAGCGACTGGTATTCACGAACCCTGAATCGCTCGTATCTGGCCTCAAGTCTGCTCTCGAAGACGCCGCCGAGGCAGGTCACCTGCAGTACTTCGTCATCGACGAGGCGCATCTCGTCGAGCAATGGGGCGAGGGATTCCGGCCTGAGTTCCAAACCATGTCCGTGCACCGGCGCACCTGGTTGAGCGCAGCCCCGCCAGGACGTGCACCTGTCACGGTCTGCATGAGCGCAACGCTGACCGAACAGCAGGTGACCACTCTTGAGAAACTCTTCGCAGGCCCCAAGCCTGCTGAGATCGTTTGGGGCGCCCAATTGCGCCACGAGCCCAGCTACTACATCGACGCCTTCACCGACGAGGAAGAGCGCACTGAGGCAATCCTTCGTGCCATTGACCGTCTGCCGAGGCCTCTGGCTCTGTACGTAACCGAGCGGAAAGACGCCAGAGCATGGATTGACCGCCTGCGTGCAGCCGGCTTCGCACGAGTAGCCGATGTCGCCGGCTACTCAAGCCCGAACGAACGCCGACGGGCAGTGGAAGGCTGGGGCGGCCGATCCGCCTCGGGGCGTATCCCCACCCAATACGACATCGTCGTGGGAACCTCGGCCTTCGGCCTGGGCGTTGATCTACCCGACGTCCGCAGCGTGGTGCACGCGTGCCTGCCGGAAACCGTAGACCGCTACTACCAAGAGGTAGGACGGACGGGCCGGGACGGACGTCCGTCCGTGGCCTACCTGGCGTCGGCACCCCGAGACCAGCCCGTCGCCGAGGGCATCAATCGGCAAGCGATCATCGGGGCTGACAAGGCGTGGTCTAGGTGGCGATGGATGTGGACCGTCAGGGACAAGACGTACACGCGTCCGCGCCACTACCTCGTCGACCTCGACTCAATCCCGGACAACGTTCATGACACCTCGGAGGCCAACCGGGACTGGAACATCCGCACCCTGAACCTCATGCTGCGCGCAGGGCTCATTGGTCTCCACGTTCCTGAACCGCCCCAGCGGAACGATGGCGAAATGCGTGCCGCCTTTCAGGAACGCCTGGATCGGTTCTACGAGGTGGCATCCACACATGTCGACGTCACCCTCGAGGACACTCAAACCAATGATGAGGAGCACTTCCGGGCTAGGTTCGAAGCTGAGCGCCGGCGTTCAATTGCTGCTCAAAGAAACGCGCTTGCTGATCTCCGAACCCTGCTGCGGGGCGATCGATGCACAGGTGAGGTCCTCAGCACCTACTACCGCGTTCAGCAAGGCAGTGCCTCACTGCTGACGGGAGTGAACTGCCGTGGTTGCCCCAGTTGCAGATCGACAGGCATTCCCGGGGACAACGGCTTCTACAAGCTGGCAGGAGACCCTCATCCGCTGGTTCCAGCCCCAAGTCGGGCCAGTCGCGATCCCCTCCGGAACATGCGAGGCACCGCATCCTGCCTCAGCTTGTGGTGGGGAACCGATGCCGACCGCCGGGCCCGGTTGCCCCGACTGCTGGAGATGCTGGTCCTTCGCGGCCTGAAGGTCATCGGTGGGCCAGGAGTCACGTCACATGTAGCCGAAGCTCTCCAGGACGATGTGGCACCGCACCCGATTATCTGTGACACCGACGCGGATCTACTTCGCTTCTACGAGGGCCCCATCGTATGGGTGCTGGACGACGAGCGGTCGTCCATGGACATGGTGCTCAGATCACGACTTGGCTCGCCAGACGTGACTTACCTGATCCACCCACGAAACACGCCGGATCCGAGCCGTCCCGGCCTACCGTTCGTGACTCTTCATCCTCAAAGCTTCCCCCTCCAGAATGCGTTGGAGTCGTTCTGATGGCCCTGATCAACGTGGACGCCTCGCGCCCCGACCCCATGTGGGCAGTCGTCCGTCTACTGGCCCACTCGAAGAAGCCCGTGTCGCTCGACAGCGCACGTGCCCTTCTGAGTCCACCGACACTCGCATCGGGTGACAAGGATGCGTCGGAGATGTTCAACAAGGCCATCAAGACGCTCAGGGAACTCGGGCTACTCCACGTTCACGAGTCCACCAGCGAACTAGAGCTCGCTGGGCCCGCTACGGCTCTCGACGGCCGCGACTGGGATGCATTCTCCGCTGCACTGCGCACCGCTGTCCTGGCACCCGAACGCAACAGCGGTTTGGGGGACAACGACGAGCAAAGGGGATCACGCGACCTCACTCGAGCCCTGGCCTGGTTTCTCACTCTGGACCCTATGGATCCCCCGGTTGCCTGGGAGCAAGCACAGAAGCTCAGGAAGAACGCTTTCAAGCCGGAAGCTGGACCCGCCATCGTCAACGCTGAGCGTTGGCGGCCGTTCGGAGATTGGGCTCCCGCGCTGGGGCTCGCCGCCCGGCCCCTCATCTCCGGGGGAGGGAGCAGCCCACTGACTCCAGACTGCACCGCCGCCGTCAGGTATGTAATGCAGAGCCTGTGGGAGCCGGGCCAGCAGGTTAACGCCGTAACAGCCGTCCGAAGCGTCCGCGAGTACTTGCCGGTACTGCCCGGTGGCGAATACTCCAGGACTCTTCGTCTCGACAATCCCGGTGACCGTGTCGCAGGCCCTGCTCTTTCCTTCGCACTGCTCCGCGGCAGCGACGAGAAGTGGCTGCGCCTGGAGCTCGATTCCGATGCACCTTTGGTGCTGCAGGTAACCGACCCAGAGCAGCCCTCGAGCCCGCGCTACGTAAGCGACATCACGATGCAGGAGGTCCCAAGTGTCTAACTTCCGCGGAAAGGTTTGTTGGGACCCCGCGACGGCCGCCAACACCATCAGCGTCGAGGCGATCTCGCCTTCCCCCGCCGTCTTCCGGGCCACACATGCGCCCTTGCGGATCCAGCGAGCACGGCTCGATGGCCGTCAGCTTGTGCTCGAGGGGCAGCCGGTGGATGAACGGGCGGTCCTTCACGACTTCCTTAACCACGAATCCATCACCGGTGCACTGCTCATGCCCATCGTGGGCGAGTCTGGTTCTGGAAAGTCTCACCTCGTCAGATGGGTTCGTGAGCATCTTGAACTGGCCGACGACCGGGCTGAATCCCGTGAGGTAATCTATCTTGAGAAGCATAGGACGAGCCTCAAAGCAGTAGTGCAAAGCCTGATCGCAGAGGCTGACGGCGACGAACTGAAGCAGTTGAAGGCGGAGATCGACAAGTTCACTGCTGACATCGATGCATCAGTACTCGCTCGGCGACTCATCCATTCCCTTAACGAGACCCTCGTAGCCGAGACGGGGCGCGGCGTCTCAGGGCCGACGCGGCAACTTTTCGGCCCTCATGGCCTCGGAGCACTCCTTGACGATCCGCACGTCAGTGAATTCATGCTCCAGCCGGACAAGTTTGTTCCACAACTGGCGACTTACCTCCTGCGAGATCGCACCAAGGGAGACGGGGATCGCCCTCCGAAGTTCACTGTTCGTGACCTCCCGCTCGACATCACCGAGGTCAGCAAGGCGTCAGCCCTGGCCAAGAAGTGGGTACAGGTTCTCAGCTCCAAGGCAGAGCTTCAGGAGATCGCGATCGACCTTCTGAACGAGCACTTGGAAACTGCGATCAACCGCAGCTTCAACCTGGGCATGGGACGCCTGCTCGAAGCAATGACCCTTGTCCGTGAGGAGTATCACCGGCAGGGCAAAGAGATCATTCTTCTCATCGAGGACTTTGCCCTCATCCAGGGGGTACAGAAGGACCTGCTAGACGCCATTGTCGAAGCGGCCCACCGGGAAGGCTCCACACGGCTGGCCCCCATCCGCACTCTCATGGCCGTAACGACTGGTTACTTCCGTGACCTGCCGGAGACGGCCCTCACCCGTGTACGCGCAAACCTTGGCTACGCGTACGACCTGGATGTGCCGTTCAGCGAGGAGGACACCGGCGAAGAAGCCATCGCCGCGTTCGTGGGCCGCTACCTCAACGCAGCGCGCATCGGCAAGGATCAACTGGAACAAGTAGGCGGTGCGGAGCCGCCGAACGCATGCGACACGTGCCCCCTGCAGCCTCGTTGCCACGATGCGTTCGGAGCATCGGTCGACGGCTACGGGCTGTACCCGTTCAACAGGTCGGCCCTGACTCGCATGGTCCACTCGACCGCTTCGAAGGATGAGCCCTGGGCATTTGTCCCCCGAACCGTGCTGGGGAGTGTGGTACGGCCAATCCTCATCGAGCACGCTAGTTCCCTGCGGCGTGGGGAGTTTCCGGACTCGGCCTTCTCCGAGAGTTTCCCTACTGCTGATATCGACACGACCCTCGACACAGCTGTGCGCGAGTTCATCGATCTCAACGACTCTGTGGCCGGCGAACGACGCGAGCGGCTCCTTGAATTCTGGGGAGACGCGGCTGCGCAGGGAATCGAAATCGACTCCACGGTGATGGAGGCCTTCGCCCTCAACCCCTTGGCGGCCGGGACCCAGACTCTCCCGGAACAGCCGCGACCTGCGGCAGAGCCGTCCCGGCAGTCCAGTGCCTCGCCAGCCACTGCCAAGACAGAGGACAAAACCTATCCACTGTCGGTTCAGCGGAGCCTTCAGAACATCGAGGAGTGGGTGACACGCGGCGACGACCTCAAGCAGGATCACGCCCGAGCCATCCGTACAGTCATCGCTACTGCGGTAGCCGAGCGGTACCGCTGGAATACACCGCTCATGCAGGCGCAAGGCAACGTCAAGGAAAAGGGCTGGCCGAACAACGCGACCGTCGTCAGTATCGAAGGCTCTGCGGTCGCAGGCATCACAGGCGCTGATAGTGCACCGATCCAGTTCAAGCGGAGCGCGACGAACAGCAGGTTCTTCCAAAGCTTGATTCGTGCGCAGAACGGCTTGGACCAAGTGCGCGGCGAGGACGTCCGAAAGCTGGCGACCCTCGCTGAGCAGCACTCCGATGCGCTGGCATCCAGAGTTCAACGCAATCTGGAGGTTACAGACGACGACCTCGTGCTCGGCCTGCGGGCATCCGTTCTGGGAGCAGTTCTTGCGGGCCGTTGCTGGCCCGGCATGGGCATCGAAGGACTCCTGGCAGCAGCGGTTGACGACGGCGACACTTGGCAAGGTGTCGGCGGCATGCCAAGGCCGGAACGGTGGACAGTAGCCCTGAATCAGCACCGCTCGGCGCGCGGTGCCCTAGTGATGCGTATCCGTACCGGAGTCGGTATCTCGCAAGGCAGCAGGGGAGCCGTGGGCCTGATCGATGCTGCCCGGGCACTCCCGTTGCTGGAGAAGGCAACAGCCAGCTGGGTGTGGGAAACGCCGGCTGGCAACGTCCCAGAGTGGGTGAAGCCCGCTGTCAAACCGTTCGTGTCGTGGCCCGCACTGATCGACGGGCAGGTCGCGATGCTCAAGGGCTGGCTCAGCGACATCCGAATGCGGCAACCACGCGGTACCCCAGGAAATCACACTCTGGCCAGCATCAGAACTGCCGTAGACAGGGCAAGAGAAGTGAGTCTGTCGCTACCCGTCCAACGAGCGCGCGAACTCGATACGCTTCTTGAGCAGGCAAGTGCTGTGGATTGGTCCACGATCTCCGCCCTGGAGGACGAACTGGGCCGGTGTTTCGACGACGAGCGTCCTGAGGCGTCGCGCCAAGCTGCGCGCATCCGCACAGCCGCCCAGGACCGGGGGACTTCCATCGAGGTCATCCGGAACCTGTTGTGTATGGCTGACGAGTGGCTTGACGAGGCACTGAAGGGTGCCGAGATGCGAGCCAGTTCTTCGGCCGCAAAAAGTGCAGCCGATGGCGTGCAGGAACTCATCGCCGAATGGCGTTCTCTGGCAGTCGAAGGGACTGATCGCCAGTGACTCGGTTGTCTGTGTACGAGAAGGCAAAGCTGCTTGAAGATCACGCTTCACGCATCGCTGATGGCGAAGACTCTCAGCGGCAGGCCACCCGTGTATCAAGTCGGTTGATGGAACTCCGCTCTCAACTCAATCAATTGGCAGCCCAGTTGGCCCTTACCCAAGCTCTTCAGGCCCGTGGCGCGGGCCTCGACATCGACTTGTCCGGCATCGATGACGGAAGAGCCGGGTTTGAACGCAGCCTGGGGCCCAGCGGTCTGCCCTCCAACCCGGTGTTTAACACGGCGAAGAGGAAGACGCAGGCAGTAGCCGATCGACTTGCGGAAGAGAATCAAGCGGCTTGGTCTGCCTGGACAGGGAGACTCCTCGCAGACCTTCCTTTGGCGCGGATCTCGATGCTTGTAGAGCCCGGAGCCGAGAAGCAGGCATCCACACGGCACCTCGAACTGGAGCGCATTGCAAGGGGCAAGGCGTCCAAGGACGCCATCACCACATTCGCCACCACGTACGCCGGACTAGCCGAACTACTTCAAGATGCCCAGGATCCACCGGAAGCACTCGCCGAACTGCTGAATCGGCTACGCGAGAAATCTGGTCTCACGCTGCGCGACGTCACAGACGAAGAGATTGCGCTTATCCGTGAATGTGGGATGGATGCCCACATCAGCCTGAAGAGGAATGGTTCGTGAACCAGAGCACCGTGGCCCCGGCGTTCGCTAACGAACTGCTAAACCGGTTGGAAGGCCTCGAGTTGCCGCTCCTCATGTGGGGCATGACGGAAGGGGCACTGCCCGAGGAGGACGTCCTCGGCTGTATAGAGGAACTCCTCGACGCGTACCCGAATCCACCGGCGCTCTCGGCCCTCGAGGTCCTCCGCGAGATACAAGGCCGCGCTCTGCTCTTCAAAGTGCCGTGGCCGAGTGACGGATCAGTTCGATATCGCACCCGATTCGCAGAAGCACTCCGTTTGACCACCGGGCTGCGCCAACTCTTCCGACCTCGAGGCGACTGGGCCGACGACGCACCCAACGGCTGGTGGCGGCAGGGAAAGCGGCTTGTGGCCGACTACCGGCTGCACGTTCGCTACCGCCGCTACCCCGACCGAGACATCCCGGGCTCCCAGGCGCTCAAGGAGTTGCGCAGCCTTCCTGGCTGGGGTGATCTTCAGGACCGGGTTGCACACGAATATCTAGGTGGCAAGAACCTGGCTCGCTTTCAGCTGGAAGCGACTCAAGCCGTCTACTCCTCGCTCCATCGCCAAGATCGATCCAAAGGCATCATTGTCAGTGCCGGCACCGGTAGTGGTAAGACGCTTTCATTCTACCTGCCTGCCTTCGCAGCCATTGCCGAACACGCCAGCCGAGGCACGCAGAAGAGGGTCCACACCCTCGCTCTGTACCCGCGAAAAGAATTGCTGCGGGACCAGTTGCGCGATGCCATCATTAACGCTCGCCGTGTTCAAAGCGCGCTCATTAGCCAGGGGAAGAGGCCTTTGCGTCTCGGTGCGCTCTACGGTGACACCCCCAACCACTCCAACGACTGGCGGCTTCGGTCCGGACGAGGTTCTGGTCGTTGGACGCGTGTGACTGACGGCGTCGTGTGTCCGTTCCTTCCTTGTCCCATCCCGGAATGCGAAGACGGCGAGTTGGTTTGGTCCGATGAGGACCGCGCTCAAGGAGTGGAACGCCTCGTTTGCCGGAAGTGCAGAGATGAGATCCCGCACGGTCAACTCGCTTTGACTCGCGAGTCCTTGAAGAAGGACCCTCCGCACCTGTTGTTCACGACAACGGAGATGCTGAACAACTGCAGCGCCGATGGCTATCTGGATCGCCTCCTGGGCTGGCGCGGTGGCAACGCGCCGTCCCTGATGCTCCTCGACGAGGTGCACACCTACTCGGGAGTGCATGGGGCCCAGGTGGCCTATCTTCTGCGTAGATGGCGGGAAGCAGTACGCAAGCCGGTGACCTTCGTTGGGCTCAGCGCCACGCTGCGCGACGCCAACCAGTTCTTCGCACAGTTGGTGGGCCTGCGCGACAGTGACGTGGACCCCGTTGCCCCTGACGACGACGCCATGGTGCGAGAAGGCCGCGAGTATGCGCTTGCGCTGCGCGGCGACCCCGTCTCGGGAGCCAGTCTCTTGTCGACGTCGATCCAGACGGCGATGCTGTGGGGCCGTGTGCTCGACCGCGGTGAAGACGCCTTCCTCTACGGTTCGACTGGGTTCCTGTTCACCGATGCCCTGGACGTCACCAACCGCTTCTACAAGTACCTTCGTGACGCCGAGGGCGATCAGGACCACCGTGGACGCGTCAACCGCCGTGGGGATGTCCTTGCGGGGTTGCGGTCACGTGCGCGGCCAGAGCCCGGCCCTCGTTACCTCGAGGGACAGAACTGGGAGCTCGTGGAGCGGGTCGGTCACGAACTCGACCCAGATCTCCGCATGCACCCCTTGATCATCGGGCGGACGTCATCACAGGACGCGGGGGTCAACCGCAACGCGAACCTCACCATCGCCACGGCCTCCTTGGAGGTGGGCTTCAACGATCCGCGAGTTGGCCTTGTCCTCCAGCACAAGGCACCGCGGAATGCCGCTTCATTCATCCAGCGCCGAGGCCGCGCCGGCCGAGAGCGCGGGACTCGGCCTCTGACCATCGTGACCTTGTCGGACTACGGCCGCGATCGGCTCGCCTACCAGGGGTACGAGACACTCTTTGCCCCAGAGGTCGCCGCGACAAGTCTCCCTCTCAGGAACCGGTACGTCCTCAAGATCCAAGGAGCGCAGACTCTTCTTGACTGGGCCGGGCGCAGGATGCGTGCTCAGGGATTTGGGCGAGGGGACGTACGCAGGCTCTTGACGACTCCGGACGACCCGAAGATCTTGGCGGAGTATGAGAACGAGCGCCTCGGGCTGATCGACGTCCTGCATAGACTGCTGACCGATGAGCGTGTCCAGGACGAGTTTGCGCGACACCTCGTCAAAGCCCTCCAGATCAGGGTTGATGACGCACAGGCAGTGCTGTGGGAGCAGCCTCGGTCCCTCCTCCTGGCCGTCGTGCCCACGGCTCTTCGCCGGCTCCGCTCCCGTTGGGAGCCCCTGGTGAACGACCCTGGCATGACCAAGAAGGCCATGCTCCCCGAGTTCATCACCCGGACGCTGTTCGAACCGCTGAACCTTCCCGAGGTCGATCTGGAACTGCCCTTCGACGATGGGGATGGCTCCATCGAGCACATGCCGATCGGCAAGGCACTGACTGAGGCCGTACCGGGACGGGTCAGCCGCCGCTTCGGGTACCTGGACGATGCTCACCGCACCTGGCTTCCCCTGCCCGAAGACGGCGGCAGCGTCCTGAACCTGAGGCAGATCGTCACTGAGGGCAGACTAGAAGGAGCCTGGCGGCCTCACGGACACGGCGGCGCTCACTTCGAAGTCGTCCGCCCGTTGAGCCTGGTGCTTGAGCAGCCCGATGCCGACATCGTGGACCAATCCCACGGACGGCCGGAGTGGGGCACCCAGATCGTCGTGGAAGAAGACGCACCCCTCAGCGAGGGCATAGTGCCGAAGCCCTCCCCCTGGCAACACCGCATCGACACGGTCAGCTTTGCGACCCACGCGGCCGGCAACCCCGTACAAGTGCGTCGCATGACCTTCGGCGCTGAGTGCAATGTCCGCAGGGAACGGCAGAACAGCGAAACCTGCACTGTCCGCTACGAACTCCGCGGCCAGCCAGCCGCTCTCGGTTTTGCCCTGGGCGTCGACGCCATCCGCTTCGAACTCAGGCCGCTCAACCTCGACGATCCGGCAGTCAAGGAGTACCTCACCACTCCTCAGTGGCGCTCCCTGGCCTTCTCGCACGCAGTTCAGGAGGATGCGGCGCTGACCGAGCTCTCCGACAGC
Source organism: Streptomyces sp. NPDC044064 (assembly GCF_056434245.1). NCBI lineage: Bacteria > Bacillati > Actinomycetota > Actinomycetes > Kitasatosporales > Streptomycetaceae > Streptomyces > Streptomyces sp. NPDC044064. The sequence goes on along the minus strand of NZ_JBWKFN010000002.1, from coordinate 123,393 downwards.
TTCCAGCGGGAGCGCCTGGCTCAGATCTATCTGACGGCGTTCGCACTGGCCGGACTCGATGGGAGCCGCACGAACGCTCAAGTACGTGCGCTGCTGAAGAACGGCGCCTGGACTCAGGATCTCTCCAAGGTCTTCCAGGTGCTTTACCGCGACTCCGACCTCTCCGAAGAGGAGGTCGACAGCGATCGCCTCGTGTCGGAGCTGACCAAGCTGGTCGCCCACGGCACGGTCATAGCTGCCCTGGACCAGGCAGCAGAGTTGCTGGTGGCCGAGGATATTTCAGCCGAGACCGGACCGCTTGCCCGGCGTACCTACCGTGACACGATGGCAGCTGCGATTCTCGCCGCTGCGCAACGTGCATGCCCGAACGCCCAAGACGGTGATCTCATCGTCGACGCCCTTGCTGGTGGAGAGGCCGACTCGCTCACCGAGGTGTGGCTAAGCGAAACGTCCGTGGGTGGTTTGGGGATCGTCGAGCAGTTGGTTGACTTCTACTCGAAGGATCCTCGGCAATTCTGGGGGCTTGTGACGAGCAGCCTGGCGCCGAGCGAATACGAGTACGTCGACGCCACGCTGACCCAGTTCCTCCGGCATGTCATCACCGAGCCCAACGACACAGCTGCCCAGGCCATGGCGACACTTCGCACTGGCAGTTCCGCCAAGGAAGCTGAGGACGCTCTGGAGGCCCTTCGCGAGGTTTGGGCGCGGCTCGACGGCCCCCCTCGGCATGCAGCCGTTGCCGCCTTGTCTACACGTCTCCTGCGCCCGGGCTCTGGGCCTGACACTGACGTCACTGCACTCGCCCTTGTTGACGCGTGGTCAGCGTTGGAGCACCGTCTCCAGGTTGAGGTCGACGCTCGAGTGATCGCATACGCCGTGGGATCCGGAAAACTCCAGTTGGTAGGCGCTCGGTCCCTGACCGCAGACCAGGTCTTCAGTCTTCTGTGGCCGCGTGGACACCAGGCCCGCACTCAAGACTTGAAGCACTACCAGCCGTATGCTGACGCCCCCGTTCTCGAGCGTCTGCTGGTCCAGGCCGCACACGATGACCGTCTACCGGTCATCGATGTGACCAAGCCCGACTGGGGCAACGTCTACCGGAGGCAGTTGACGGCAACCTCGGCTGTTGAACTCGTCTGCCCGGCAGGAGACGCAACGTTGATGGCACAGGCCTTGAAGCAGGTTCCGATCACGCCCATCGACCGAGATGTGCTGCGCGTCTACGGAGAAGTCTGCGGTGTGGTCCGCCACCAGAATGAGATTCAGGTCCGGGTCGAATTGCGGGAGGCAGCCCAGTGAAATCCCAGGAACGAACCATCCGCACGGGGCAGCACACTGCGATTCGGGTCGACTCCATGCTGTCCGCAGCCTTGATCGCCGAGTTCATCGCTCCCAGCGATCACCTATGGTTGGTGTCTGCGTGGATCACTGACGTCCAGGTACTCGATAATAGCCACGGTTCGTATGACGCACTTTTTGGCGACATCCCCCCGGCGGGGTGCCGACTTTCGGATGCTGTAGCACGGATTGCCCATGGCGGCGCCAAGGTGCATGTGGTGACACGCGAGGATCCCCACAACGAGGATTTTCTGCGCCGTCTCAGGAAGGCGGCCTCGGGAGGAAACCTCCACATTGTCCGGGACCCCGATATCCACGAGAAGACGCTCTGCGGCAACGACTGGATGCTAAGCGGATCAATGAACTTCACGATCCGAGGCATGGCCCGCAACGATGAGAAGATCACATACCAGGCAGGCAGCGACGCTGCTGCCCAAGCACGCATCGACCTGGCCGAACGGTGGGGGAACGGCGAATGAACCAGACCACGCCCTGGACCACTGACCGCATCCAGGCGTTCCTGCACGAGTTCTTCGGCAAGGGCAACGATGCGTGGCCCAACATGGACCCCAGCCACCCCTGGGCGGAGCGCACTGAGCCCTTCGTCAAGATCGCGCTGGACAACAACGACGCCCCCATCGTGCTCCCCCGTTGGGTCGCCGAGAACCAGGCCTACTCGATGTACGCCATCGCACGCGACTCTGCTGATGTGGGAAAGACAGCTGCACTCATCGAGGCATTTGCGGGTCCTACCTACATTCACTGCAACATGGAACGCGGCGGCCTACGCCCGGCTCGCCTCAACCGAGACGACCCTGTGGAACGCGCCATCATCGACCTGGTCGGCGAACGTTCTGCTTTCCGGCTAACGACCGGGGAGACCGGCACATACAGGCAGAACCTGACCGACGCTTTGCAACTGATGCAGCAGACTTACGTGAGCCGCCCTCCCAGACTCTGGCGCGTTGTCAAACCCATCGGGCGTCTCATCGCCGAGTTCGACGCTGCTCTCGCGGCGGGCAGTGAAGCGGCATCCCTTGATCTCCTGGAGCAACTTGCGGCCGCGGGCGGGCTTACCGCAACAAATCTGGCACACCTCAAGCTCAAGAGGCTAGACCGCCTTGGAGTGAGTACCAAGGTGCTGGAGTTCCCTGCGCTCCAAGACGTGGCCCGGCAAGATCCTCCCGCGCCCGTGAAGGCCGCGATCCTGAACGCCGTGTACACGGTCGCTCTTGAGGAGCCACTCGCAGTTCGGGATCTGGAAACGGCCAAGTCCAACCTCATCACCCACGGAAGGGCCGTCCCCGAGTTGCTCAGGGGCGATCCGCGGTCGTACGGCCCGCAGGCGATGACGGTGCTCTTGCTGGCTTGCGTCATCCTCAAGGATGCGGAGGCTGCACGCCAGGTCGTGACGGTTGTCGAGGATCACGACCAAACTCCCGAGATCTCCCCGCTGGTGTTGAACGAAGCCAACGCGCTCGTCGCCCAGGCTTCGGACGACCTCGATCCCTCCGCGCTCGCAGAGCCCGAGGAATCCGCAGACACCGTCGCTCCGATCAGTGATTGGCCCGACCTGTTCTCCGCGCTTGCCGAGGGCGACATCACGGCGAAGCAAGCTCTGGAGGAAGAACAGTGGAGTCTGTGGCCTACTCCAACGGAGCACGACGAGACCCTGGCCCAGTTCCTGGACGAGTTGAGCGACGGTGCTGCCAGAGAACTGTGGCGGGCTGTGGGCTCGTTCATCGACGCCGTGGGCTACGACGACCCTGCGCCCGCATGCGCCCACGCGTTCATCCGCAATGCGGTGCTGTTCAGCCGCTACAGTCCCGGTGACCTGGCAGCCCTACAGGCGCTAATGGACATCGCGCTCCGTGCTGCTCCCTCCGCCGAGCAGTACGCGGAGATCCTCAAGGACATCGGTTCGGACACGGAACGGTGGGTTGCTCCCGAACGCGCCTCGATCGTCTTGGACTTCGTCGACCGCTTGTTCCTCGCTGCCTGTCCTGATCCGGAAGCCCGCACAGGCCTGTGTTCCCAACTGCTCGGGCCTCTGTCAGCACACAGTCGCCGTCTCACTGAAGCGGACTTGGCCTTCGCGCGCCGGCTCTCTGAAGACCTCGGCATCGACTTCTCCTGGAATGCTCCTGCTGGCGAAGACGGTGAGGAGAGTTCGCCCGCGGAGTTCCCCGCGGCGACGCTGCTCCTCTATTCGCTGGATGAGGCGGTACTCAACCGATGCCAGGACGAGTTGAAGCGTCTCGCTCCGGCTGTGAAGGTCTTGACGGCCTACGACCACGTGGGTACCCCGCAGTTGCGGCAGAAGGCCCGTACCGCGAATGTGATCGTTCTGGCCACACGCTGCGCGAAGCACGCAGCAACCGGTTTCATTGACCAGAACAAGACGACGAAGCACGTCGGATACGCGAACGGGAGTGGCTCGGCCTCTCTTCTGCGTGCGGCCGTCGACACCCTTCGCACTGCTGCAGCGGCAGTCGCCTGATCGCCAGGTGGCCCGCCCAGGTCACTGGACGGGCCACCTTCGAGGAACGCCGTCAGGCACTTACCTCGTGACTAGGGCCTGCAGATAGCTGCTGAGCAGCCGTACATGGCTGGTGGTGTTCTGCAGGCTGTTCCATCGGTACTCCTGGCCATCTGAGAACTTCCACGTCCCGGAGGTCCAGGCCACGTGCTCTTCCAGCCCGCGCAAGGTGATGCGGACCTTGTCCCAGTCGACCTTGTCGAAGGGAACGTCTGCGGTGAGTCGGTCCATGACGAAACCCATGGCCTGGATGCCGACACCATGGGTCAACCTCGACTCTTTGGGAGGCTTGTCCCACGCGTCCTCGAAGAGATTCGCCACTGGCGTCCAGAAGGACAGCAGGTGCGCCAGCATTCGCTCTTCGTCCCCGGTGCCGTCCTCGGCGTTCCGGTATTGGTACAGGGCGCCCTCGTAAATGCTGTGCTCGAGCATCCTCAGAACGCTGTTGTCCTTGATATTGCCGTTAGGCGACGTGGGGCTGCTGATCCTTCCGCTGAAGGGACCGTCCCCCATGTTCAGAAGGACCATGATCTTCGCGGCGAGTTGACGGCGCGCGTACGAGCGCGGCAGCTGGCCGGTGGTCTCCGGCAGGAGTTCGTACACGAGGCCCTTGGGGAGCGGCTTGGTCGAGTTGACCAAGATGAACTGTGACCGCTGCTCTTCCTGGGAGGCAATGAAGCCCACGGCTGCGACGGGGAACTCTGCGACGTCTGCGTCCCTGATGGCTGCGCTGCGCTGCTGTCCATCCACGAGCCAGGCCGGCTTCTCTTCGTCAGCAAGTGACTCATCGACAGGGATGATCAGTTGGCCGGGGATGGAGTACTTCACGTCGCCACCGCGAACCGCCGGTTCGAACGTCACGCGCTCATCGAATGCGAGGACCACTGCGTTGGGAAGCATCGCCCCCTCTGACTCGAGGTAGCGGCGGATTGAACTGATGTGGCTGAGGACCTCGGGCCGCTGGTACCCCTGCAACCGCTTCTGGTCGTCGCGGCGGACGCGCGAGACAGAAGCAAAGTCGTGCAGTTTCTTGCCGTCGACAGCGAAGCAGTAGATCTCCTTGCTGCCTTGGAGCACCTTGAGCGCGGGAACCTTCAACACGTAGCGGTCGGCCACATCATCTCCTGTTTAAGTTACTTTGAGTATTATGCGTGGTTTTGGCGATTATGCGAGCGATAGCTTGCGCATCTTGGCTTCGAGTACCGTCATGTTATGGAATCCGCGGCGCTTGTTTCGCTCCGTTCCGCGGAAGATAACCATCTCGATCTTGTGCTCCCTGCATAGATCGCACGGGCAGTCCCGCCATGGCCGGTCGACGAGGGTGTCCTTGTACCTGTCGACCTTCTCAAGCTTCTTGGCATCGCCGAGAAGAGACTGATAGGCGCGCAGGGCATCCATGACCTCCTGCACTTCAATGCCCTTGTCCGCGTCATACAGGCGAAGCAATTTGAGGCATTCCCGCTCAGCCTTGACTGCTTCCGATTGTGACACCACTCCTGCCAGAATCAATCGCTTCAGAGTGAGGTTTCCATCGACTTGGGGAACCCTGATCGCCGTGTACGACCGGTCGGCGGTGTGATAGTTATTGCGTTCATCCATGAAGGCTTGCCGGAATGCTGACGTACTGTCGAAACTGCTGACGTGGTATTCAACGAAGCGTTCCATGCTGTCGACACGGGTGATTCCCAGAAGATGGAATTCAACGCCATCCTTGCGCACCTCGGAGATTCTCTCAAGGCAGGCGATGATCTCCGGCGTCTTCAGCGGAACCATGCCGCCCAGCGCGATCCTTTTGTATCCCATCTTCTGGAGTCTCGCGACGCTGTCCGCGTAACTATCTGGACTCCATCCCTGGGCCGCGCCCACTGGCTCCAGTTTTCTTTTCCCGTTAGTGAGCGACTTATTGCGGTCATTGACGGCCTTGATGAATTTCTCAGCCAACTCAAGCGAAATCTCGCGACGCTTCACCCATGCTGGATCGGCATCCTTTTCGGGAAGTTCAGGCTTGTACCCAAAGATTACATGGTCGATACTGATACCCGAGTGAAATCTGCACTCATAATAGAATTCGAGAACTGCATCAATGGTGTAGGGCGGGTACTCTTCATCGATATAGTTGAATGCCCCGCAGTCGCCGAGACTTCTCATCGTGTCGGGCAGCCCGAAAAAGTGACTCACTCCGTCTCGGTAGAGCCGATTTCGCTGAGGGGTGCTGTACTTTCCGGCCCCCTTAACCGACCCGTCCACGATGGCTTTGCTGACCAGTATCCCATCGTATGGTGCTGGCTTCACTGCCTGGTGGGCGTACAAGTCGTCCCTCTGTCGAACTCGATAGTCCGAGTATTCGTCTTTGAGGAAGTCGTACGTAGGACTGATCTGGTCTTGACTGTCAGGGAAGTAGAACTTCACGACGCGCTCATCCTCGACTGAAGGTAGATTCGGATCAAGAGGTTTGACAGGGTGCTGATATGGCGGGGCGTATTTTGCAACTCGTTCCAGGGAATGTTGAGTTCCGGCCAGCGCCCTTTGGTCCAGTGGCAGTAGGGCTTGACCAGTTCCAGTTCCGCCATGGCCTTGTCGTAAGCATCCTTTGATCCGATATCCGCACTCCCGAGCACACGGTCCATTATCCGGTCCATGAGGCGGCCCATTGATCGAATTCCCACGCCATGCATGAGGCGGCTTTTTGCCGGTGAGAGGCCCCAGGCCTCTGGGAAGGTATCTCTGACGGCTGTCCAGTAGACGACGAGGATGTCTCTCATCGCCGCGGTGTCGGTGGTTCCATTAGAAAGGTTCTTGTACGGAAAAAGGACACCGGAGGGAGCGAGTGATTCTTCGATGGCGGAGATGAGGCTGTTGTCCTTGACCACCGCTTCAAACTTTCTCTCGCCCACCGTTGACGCCTGCTTGATCAGTCCTTTGAACGGTGAATCGTTATCCAGGTTCAGGGCATTGACGAGCGTTGACGGGAGTTTCCGAGCAGACAGCCTGGTGGGCAGCTTGGTGTTGACCTCGGGCAGAAGCTCAGAAACCAGGTTGGTGGGAAGAGGTGACACGGTGTTGACGCGGAGGAACTGGTCGCGTTGGACCTCCAGGTCTTCAGCAACAAATCCTGCAACGGTGATTGGGAGCTTCGACCGCTTCGTGCGTGCAAGCGCAAGGCTTCGCTGCTGGCCGTCGACGATGAGGGCGGGCCGAGGGGCGTCGTCTGAATCTGGCAGCGGAATCTCAATGGTCCCGATCGTCGCCAAGCCATCGGTGCTGTTGGGTCCTCGGCTGCCCTTGAAGCGGATCGATGAGGGGAGGGCGAGGATGAGACCGTTCGGGAACAGGACGTTTTCGCTGTCCAGGTAGTCAAGGATCTGCTTGACGTGCTGCTTCTTCTCGGGTCGCTGGTAGCCGAGCAGTTTCCCAGCCTCGTCGCGGGAGATCCGTGCGACGTCAGCCACACGATCAACCTCTCCGGCCTCCAAGGCGAAGAGGTAGAGGGGGATGCTGGGGTTCTGCTCGATGCGCAGGGCCCTGCGACGAATGAGGTTCTCGGTCACAGCTCCCCCATGGTCTTGATGTATAGGTTGGCGAAGCGGCTCTGTTCACAGGCCCGACCCCCGTCGCGGAGTAGACGAAGGAGTCGTGTCCTCGAGATGCCGGGCTGGGACGCGGCTTGCTGCCGGATGAAGGCGACCACCTCGTCATCGGTCATCGGCTGGCGGTTGTGCTGCTCGGGCCTTGATTCACCCGCCGCCCACGTCTTCCAGGAGTCGCTGGTGGCCGATGACGTGAGTTGGCTGTTCTCGCAGTGCTGGAGCCATGACGCAGCCATGCGCACATTCAGGCTCGTCAGCGTTCCGCCGAGGGTGCGTCTCAGTCCTGCGTCGGCGGGGACTCGCTGGATGCCGGCGATCTCTTCCACACCGCCAAAGAGGAGGACTTCGCCTCCGACCTCGGCCAGGGCGAGAAGTTCCGCTTCCATGGCTTTTGCGTAGACCTCGGAGAGCACCATCAGGACGGGACTGCCCTTGCCGAGTTCCTGCAGCGTTGTCCGACCGGTTCCCTCTTGGAGGTGGCCCCACCACTGGGCGCTTCCTTCTGCGGTGGTGGCTACCGAGTCGGCGTGCCGGGTGCTGAAGGTCGCCGCGTACGAAGGGGCCGACGCGGATACTGGCTGAAGGCCGAGGCCGGCTGACGCCACCCAGAGGTCCGCTTTGAATCCGGCCTTGGAGGCCGCTTCACGAAGCCGCCGCGCCTGTGTCCAATGGTCGCCGCGGTAGAGCTCGGTGAGCGTGTGTGTCGGGGAGGCCTTGTTGACGCGCTGGTTCCAGAGAACCGCGCGCTCCTTCACGGTCCTCGCGGGGAGCGACCTCGCGTGCAGTTCGGCCTCTGGCACGGCAGCCTTACGGTCCGTGCAAGTGACGACCAGCGTTAGTTCCCTCACGCAGCCCCTACTCCCCGATGAGTATAACTAGAAGTTTGTTGTCGTTACTCTACCTGCCAGTTATCACGCTAGAGTGCAGCCGTACACACAGATCTAGGTAGGGAGCAAGGGCATGGCGGAGCGTCCCGCGATCGTTCTACTGAGTGGCGGCCTGGACTCGACGACCGTTCTGGCGATCGCCAAGGACCAGGGCTACACGCCGTACGCGCTGAGCTTCCGCTACGGGCAGCGGCACAGTGTCGAGCTTGAGGCTGCGACGCGCGTGGTTGCGGCGCAGGGGGTTGCCCGGCACGTCATCGCGGACATCGATCTGCGAGTTTTCGGCGGCTCCGCTCTCACGTCCGACATCGACGTGCCGAAGCACGAGTCCCTGGATCACGCCGGCAGTAACGACACCGACAGCAGCGTGCCGATCACCTACGTCCCTGCACGCAATACGATCTTCCTGTCCTTCGCTCTGGCGTACGCGGAGACGGTCGGGGCGAGCGACATCTTCACGGGCGTGACAGCAGTCGACTACAGCGGCTACCCGGACTGCCGCCCCGAGTACATGGAGGCCTACGAGCGCATGGCCAATCTGGCCACCCGCGCCGGGCTTGAGGGCACGCAGAAGCTCAAGCTCCACTCGCCGCTTATCTCCATGTCGAAGGCCGACATCGTCCGCGAGGGTCTGCGGCTCGGCGTGGACTACTCCCTGACGTCCTCTTGCTACGACCCGGACGAGCAGGGGCGAGCCTGCGGACACTGCGAGACCTGCCTGCTCCGCCTCAAAGGCTTCGCTGAGGCCGGCGTCATCGACCCCGTGCAGTACCAGGGCGCGTGAGAATGACCTACCTGGTCAAGGAGATCTTCTACACCCTGCAAGGTGAGGGGAGTCACGCAGGCCGTCCAGCCGTGTTCTGCCGCTTCTCCCGGTGCAACCTGTGGACGGGTCTGGAGAAAGATCGGCACCGTGCAATCTGCCAGTTCTGCGACACAGATTTCGTCGGAACTGACGGAGAAGGTGGCGGCCGTTTCCAGACCCCGGACGAACTCGCTCAAGCCGTCGAGCAGGCCTGGCCGTCATCGTCCAGGGAGCACCGCTTCGTCGTGTGCACCGGTGGTGAGCCGCTCCTACAACTCGACGAAGCGGCGGTCGACGCGCTGCACGCCCGCGGCTTCGAGGTTGCCGTCGAGACGAATGGGACCCGCGTACCGCCGAAGGGCATCGACTGGCTCTGCGTCAGCCCCAAGATCGGCTCCGAACTGGTTGTGACCAGCGGAGAAGAACTGAAGCTGGTCTACCCCCAGTTGGGCGGCGACCCCCGTCAGTTCGAGCATCTGGATTTCCGGTACTTCCGGCTCCAGCCCATGGACGGCCCGGACGTTGAAGCCAACACCAGGGCGACGGTCGACTACTGCATGAAGAACCCGCGCTGGATCCTCTCTCTCCAGACGCACAAGTATCTGGGAATTCAGTAATGGAAATCTTCCGCGAGTTCACCTTCGAAGCTGCACATCGCCTGCCCAACGTGCCCGAGGGCCACAAGTGCGCGCGCCTGCACGGTCACTCCTACAAGGTCATCGTCCACGTCGAAGCTCCCGTCGACCCCGAGTCGGGCTGGGTCATGGACTTCGGCGACCTCAAGAAGGCATTCAAGCCCCTCGAAGCACAGCTCGACCACTACTACCTCAACGACATCGAAGGCCTGGAGAACCCGACGAGCGAAGTTCTTGCCCGCTGGATCTGGGAGCGACTGAAGCCGACCCTGCCCGACCTCTCCGCGCTCACCGTCCGCGAGACGTGCACGTCTGGCTGCACCTATCGGGGCGAGTGAGCGATGCACGACATCCAAAACGAGACTGACACCCGCGGCATCGAGATCGACGACGTTGGCATCAGCGGCCTGCGCTACCCGCTGTACTTCGAGGACGGCCACCTCCGCCAGGAGGGGATCGCCGAGATCGAAGTGACCGTGCGGCTCCAGCATGACCGCCGTGGCACCCACATGAGCCGCATGGTGGCTCTCGCCCACGAGCACCTTCGCCGCTTCGACCCGCGCAGGCTGCCGCACGTGCTGAAAGTCGGTGCGGACCTCCTGGATGCACCGGAGCTCGCGGTGTCGGTAGCCGTCCCGCTGAGCACGACGGTGATCGCTCCTGCGACTGGCGCCGAGTCGTTCCAGGTTCACGATGTCCGGTTCGACGGCCGCTGGGACGACGGAGACACGACGGTGATCACGTCAGTTACCACCGAGGTCACCAGTCTGTGCCCGTGCTCGAAAGCGATCTCTGACTACGGCGCCCACAACCAGCGCAGCCGCGTCACGCTGTCCGTGACCGGGCACGGGGACACTCCTTATCCCTTTGGGGTGCAGCAGGCCGTACGACTCTTGGAACGCTGTGCGTCCGCTCCCGTCGTGCCCTTGGTCAAGCGTCCGGATGAACGTGTGCTGACGATGCAGGCGTACGACCACCCTGTGTTCGTCGAAGACATTGCCCGCGAAGTCAGCCACGTCTGCCGCGAGCGGGGTCTCCGTCACGCGGTGAGGGTCCACAACCTAGAGAGCATCCATAGCCACGACGCCGTCGCATACGTCACCGGGTGAGTGAGCATCGGGTAGAAGCCACGGCCGCATCGTTGTGCTCAGATCGGGTGGCTGCCTCGACAAGGCAGTGAATGATGTGGCCCATGCCCTCCCACCCATTGCTGGACGTTGAAGCCGTTGATCTGTTGGAGCCGTACCTGGAAGACGTGGGCAGCATCTTCCGAGCATTCCGCGACCAGGACTCCGGCTGCCAGTCCTACGGGGTTGCTGTCGGCGATGAACGGTGGTTCGTAAAGGGCGCAACCACTCCGCCGGCAGCATCCTCTTTGCGCCGAGCCGTGGACGTACACGGCGCAGTGCAGTACTCGGCGATCGTGCCCCTGCGCCACCACTTCCGCCTCCGAGATGGCCTGGCGCTGGTCTATCCCTGGGCCGAGGGTGAGGTCCTATATCACCCCACGACCCATGCACACGGGGGCCGCGCAGCGCCAGACAGCCCGATGGCCCGGTTTCGCAGGCTGCCTGTCGCCGACATTCTGCGGGCGTTGGACGAGGTCCTGGACGCGCACCTGGCTGTCGAGCAGGCCGGGTTGGTCGCGGTCGATCTGTATGACGGGTGCTTCCTGTACGACTTCGAGGCGCACCGCATGGTGTTGTGTGATCTGGATGAGTACCGGCCTGGTCCCTTCATCCTGGAAGACGAGAGACTGCCGGGATCACGGCGCTACATGGCGCCCGAAGAGTTCATCAGGGGCTCGACGGTCGACATTCGCACAACCGTCTTCGTGCTTGGGCGTGCGCTGCGTCTGCTCCTGGACGCAGGTGATGAGGAGCGGGAGTGGCGCGGTTCTCCTGCTCAGCTCGCCGTGATTCAGCGTGCGACGGCCGACGATCCCGCTCATCGGTACGACTCTGTCGAGGCGTTGACGCAGGCCTGGCGTGGCGTCGGTGGTCTGGACAGCTGATTTCTAAGGTTCGCGATGTACTGGGCTGAGCGAGTGGCCAGTCCGGGAGGGTGCATGTCATCTTCGTTGTCTGCTGACACTGCGGTCGACCTGCGGGTTCACCCTGTCGACGAGGTCCTCGCTCGCGTGGAACGGTCGTTGCAGGTGCGCTTGGACCGAGAAACGCTGGTGCGCAAGCGTCGGACCGTCGGGGCACGAACTGACCGCGACACCTGGGTACGGGTCGAGCGGCGCAGAATCGACAAGATCAGCAGCCAAGGCTGGAACGGCTCCGAATGCGCGGCGACTTTGAGCGGGATTGTGAAGCCTGCTTGGTACGCGTGTGTGGCCTGGGGTGAACGGTTCGGGGCGGTGATGTGGCGGGCTGACGAGACCGAACTGCTGCCTGCCGAGCCCGTGAAGCCGGGTGGGGTGCTCACCGACGATCCGAAGCTGCCCGATACCTGGTGGGAAACCTTGAACTCCTCGCTGGATGCGCTCGCCGCCCAGTACACGAGTCGTGTCGCGACTCCCGACACCGAGACCATCACCCAGACTCTGGTCACCGACGCCATCCGCAGTGTCTTCCCCGGTCCCCTCGACACGACCATCGGGTGCTGGGCACCGGCCCATGCAGACATGAACTGGGCGAACGTGACCGGCCCGGAGTTCTGTCTGTTCGACTGGGAGGACTGGGGAACGGCTCCACGAGGATTGGACTCCGCGTCGCTGTGGGGTAACTCTCTCGCCGTTCCGGCCCTGGCCGACCGTGTGTGGCATGAGCGACGCCGTGAACTTGAGAGCCGGGACGGCATGCTGATGATGCTGTTCTTCTGCACGAAGATCGTCGGCCCCTATGCCCATCCCGATGACCCTCGGCTGGGGCCGGCTCGGCGCGCTGCGGCACGGATTGTGGAGAATCTTCGGGAAGCTCCGTCGGGCCTGGCCTGAGACCGTCCTGGGGCTCTGGCCAGAGATCCCGCTGAGGCGACCATGGTTGTCAGAGCCGCCAGCCCCGGCGATCCGCCAGCCATCGCAGAGTGACCTCGCCACACCAGGTCTGGTGCTGGCGTAGGTACGGGGACCAGTCCGGCACAGGCTGGGCTCCGGAGACCAGGAAGAAGCCAGCGAGGGCAGCAAGGGCAGCTTCTAGCCGTTCGCCGTCAACTCCGAGGGCCGTGGGGTGCTCCGAGAACAGCGTGGTGGCATCGTGCCCGTCGGCGTGTGCTGCCGCCAGGAGAAGTACGAGGTCGAACCAACTTGCCCCGAGGCAAGGCCGGTTCCAATCGCAGATCCATGCGTGGCTGTTCGTGTCGATCAGCAGGTTGTCCTGGCGCAGGTCGTGGTGGAGGACTGAGTCGCCGGCGACGGCTTTTTGCCATTGAGTGGTGTGCATCGTGAAGTTGCAGGTCACGGGTGTGGCGTGAGGGGCGGTAGGGGTACTCGGGCAGGTCCGGGGCGGTTGTCCATCGACAAGATCATCGGTCAGCGGGCGACTTCGCGGTTCGTGAGCACGAGCAGGGCCCTGACCAGGGTGGTCGCCCATGCCGGGTCGGTGCGGACCTTGCCCAGCACGCGCCAGTTCTTCAAGTGGGCGAAGCTGTGCTCCACCGGGGCGCGGACCGAGGCCAGCGCCGTGTTCGACAGTTTCTGCCCTCGGGTCAGGGGCCGGTTCCGGGCGGCCTTGTAGCCCGTGATCACTGCCGGGTCGGCATCCGGATCGCTGTCGTCGAGGCCGACGAAGCCCAGGTCGGCGATGGCTCCGAGGCCGACTGCCCGCAGGTGGGCGGTGAGCTTGTCGTGTCGGCAGGCGGTGATCTCCGAGGTGCGGCCGGGCCGTGCGGCGGAGACCCAGATCAGGCGGCCCTTGTCGTCGGTGAGTGCGATGACGAGCAGGCCATGGCACTTGGTCTTGCCGGAGTAGTTCTTCCGGTTGTCCTTCCCGGTGCGGCGCCGGGTGCGGATTACCGATCCGTCCAGCAGTACGACACCACCACCCTTGCGGGCGATCTTCTTCAACGCGCGGTCCAGGCGCGGGGCGCGCGCTGCCAACAGGCCGACGACTTCCCGCACCCAGCGGGTGACGGTGGTGCGGTGGACGCCGTTGCCGCCGGCCAGGTCGCCCGGCCGCTGGTCACAGCGCAGCACCGCCAGCACGATGCCGGCGATCTTCCCGGCGGACAGGGCCCGCCACCGCGAGCCGAGCTTCTTCAGATGGCCGCGTATCAGGTCGGCGAGCCAGTTCAGGGTGGCGCTCGACAGCGGCAGGCGGGCGGTGTAGACAAGTCCGTCAGGGCCCTCGACGTGAGAGTTGTTTTTGGTCACACGAACTCAACTGCCGTCGGGGGCCCGCCAGTTACGCTCGGCCGCGCGCTCCTCCTGGGCGCTACGGGCGCGACGTGAACTTGCCGTCGGGCAGCTTGCGCAGCCAGCCCCGGTCGGCCAGCTTCGTCAGTTTCCCGCGCAACGGCTCCAGCCGGCCCGCCACCGTGGTGTCGATGCCCAGCTCGGCCCCGACGTCCTTGACCATCACCGGCCCACCGGCGGCCGCAACGATCGACAGCATCCGCTGATAGTCCACCGGCAGCGCGGACTCCTCCACCCCCGGCGCACGGTCCGGGACCAGCCGCACCGCCCGTCCCGCGACCTGCACCACCGGCGACCCAGACACCGCCCGCTCGTCCGCGAGTTGCTCGCTCATTCGCTGCCACACCCGCACGGCCACGGCAAGCTCGTCCCGCTCAGCCCGCACCTCATCCAGCTGCTTGACCAGCTGTTCTTCGAGTTCGTCCAGCTCCGCGCGTCGCGCGGTGATCCGCTCCTGCACCTCGGGATCCATCATGCGCCGGAGCGTACGAACGTAACCCGAGACGGCGGGTGAGAAACCGTAAACCCGCACCTGCCAGACGATCTACACCCCAGACTGCTGCCCGTCACCAGCGCGAGTACGCCGAAGACGATTCACGCCACACCCGGGACCTGCAACTTCACGATGCACACCACTCATTGGGCTTCCAGCCCCGCCAATGCGTCCAGAAGGTGAGTAGGTACCCATTCGGGCAGGACGTCTGCGCTGGTGGCACCGCCGGTGAGGTTCCGCCAATCGGCAAAGTCACTGCCGTCACCAATCGGTTTGAGCCCCACCATCTGGAGAGCGGAGGGTGGCGTGGACAGCGCCTCAGCCGTGGTCGTGTAGGCGTCGAGCGTGGTGGTCAACTCGTCGGGCTTCCACGGCGCACTGGGCATGCGCCCGCCGGCGACAGCATCGAACCCGAGCACCACCCAGCCGTCCTGCTCTTCGCTCCACTGCAGCCGCGGGGCTGGCACCGGCTCAGGCAATGCCTGGTTGATCAGAGCCTCTCGCCGGTAGCAGTCAGCGATGTGGGGCGAGTCGGCACTGTTGACGGCTTTGACGAACTGGGCGCCGAATCCCCCGTTGATCACCGCGGCGAAGCCTTGGGTGAAGCCGCTTCCGGCACTTGGCCGTGCAGAGGTTGCCCCGCCAAGTTGTCGCGAGATGAGCCGGCGGATGTGGCTGGGAAGGACTTCCCAGTTGGGGCGACCGCAGTGGAGGTGTATGGCGGGCGGGGCGTGATGAGATTCGGCATTCCGTCAGGGTGAAGTCGTCGGGGTGTCCTCTGCCACCGAAATTCACTCGTTGAATTCGGGCACGAGCAAGTTCTTCAACGGATTTCCGGTGCGGCACACGAGAAGTCGTACACCGCGAAATCACTGACCGGGCGGTACCCGATCCGCTGGTAGAGGCCGTTGCTGGTGGGGTTGGCCAGGTCCGCGAACAGCAGGACCTCCGCCGCGCCTGCGGCCATCGCGGCCCGACTCACCTCGACCGTCGCGGCGCCCGCGTAACCGCGGGCGCGCAGGTGGGCCGGGGTGTAGACGGGGGCCACCCGGACCTGGCCCGCGACCATGGGGGTCCTGCCCGCCATGGAGACGGGGGTGCCGTCTGGGGTTTCCCAGAGCATGACGCGTCCATGGGCGATGCGCGTGTCCGCCCATGAGCTGTTGTCCGCGGCGGGGGTTCCTCCGATGGTGGTCACGAACTCGCGGTGCCAGAGCATGAGTTGCTCGCGGTCCTGCTCGCCCGCGACTCGACTTCGGCCCTCCGGGAGCGGCTCCGGTGGTGTGAGCTTGCCGAGGCGGTACAGGCGCTCCCGCTCGTGCAGCGTCGGCGTCGCGCCCGTGTGCCGCTGCCAGGACTCGGCGAAGGCGGTGGCGGTGTCGTGGTCCGCGTTGACGCCGGGGAGGGGGTGGCCGAGGCCGGCCAAGTGGGCGGCGAGGGTATCGGCCTCCTCGAGGGGCAGGGGGGTGAGGTACAGGCGGCGGGGCGGGGTGCGGAAGAAGGCCGCGCGGACCTCGCCCGCCTGCTCCAGCCAGCCGAAGAGGGGGGCTTCGGCGCCGTGCGCGTCCGCCACGCGTGTACGCAGTGACTCGGTGACCGTCAGTGGGACGGTGTGGAGGGCAGGCCGTGAGTGCAGGAAGTCTCCGGCTCGGGCGAGGAAGTCGTCGAGGTCTTCGGTGAGGTGCCAGTCATCCGGGCGCATGCCTCATGATCCCTCGTGCTGTCGGCATGAGCCCGCGGTTTTCCGCTGGGGCGGGGCGACAGGCTGGGGTAATCCAGTGGCTGCGCGACGGCGGTGCGCCTAACCTCAGACGCAACACGATGACGGAGACAAGTAGCCCGGGATCACGCGAGCCGAGAGAGCCGCCAGCTGCTGTGACGGCGGCCTCGCGCCCCGGAGTGAATCCCCTCCTGAGTGCGAGGAGGAACGGCCGGCGAATAGTGGCCCAATGCCTCGCCGGCCGACCCCCGTGACCGGGTCTGAACGAGGCCGCCACTGCCGTGGTGGTGAAGGCGCGGTGGCACCGTGAGTTTCCCCTTCTCGCCCGCGCTCCCAAGGGATCACGCCCGCGATGGCTGATCGAACGGAGCACCGGCCGATGCTGGATGTCGCCCTCATCCGCGAGAACCCCGAGTACGTGCAGGACGCGCTGGCGAAGCGCGGGGTCCATGTCGATATCGACGACTTCTTGCGCCTGGACCGTGACCTACGACAGGCGCGAGGGGCGGTGGAGCAACTACGCGGTGCCCGAAAGTCGATCTCGAGGAAGATCGCGCAAGGGCAGCGGGCAGGCGAAACCGTCGAGGACCTGCATGTCGAAGCCAGGAACGTCGCCGAGGGTCTGGCTGCCGCCGAGACCCACCTCGACGAGCTGGAGCGGGCCTGCCGCAGCTTCCTTGATCCGCTACCGAACCTGCCGGACGACGACGTTCCCGCTGGCGGCAAGGAGAACAACGAGGTCGTCCGTACGGTCGGCCGATTCCCGGAGTTCGGGTTCGTGCCGAAGGATCATGTGCGGCTCGCCCAGACCCTTGGGCTTGTCGACTACCAGCGGGGGGCCAAGCTCGGCGGCAGCGGGTTCTGGATTTATCGCGGCAACGGTGCACTGCTGGAGTGGGCGCTGTTGAACTACTTCGTCGAGGCCCATCTGCGGGACGGCTACGAGTTCCTCCTCCCGCCGCACATCCTCACCTATGCGGCCGGATACACCGCGGGCCAGTTCCCCAAGTTCGCGGAGGAAGTGTTCGCGCTGGAGCAGGGCGAGCACGGACCGGAGCGGTTCTTGCTGCCGACCGCGGAGACCGCGCTCGTGAACCTGCACCGGGACGAGACGCTCCCGGCAGCCGAGCTGCCCAAGCGGTACTTCGCCTACACGCCGTGCTACCGCAAGGAGGCCGGCGGCTACCGTACGGCCGAGCGTGGAACGCTGCGCGGGCACCAGTTCAACAAGGTCGAGTTGTTCCAGTTCACGCGTCCTGAGGATTCTGAGACCGCGCATGAGGAACTCCTCGGTAAGGCGGAGCAGTTGGTGGCGGATCTTGGTCTGCACTACCGGATTACGCGGCTGGCGGCCGGGGACGCGAGCGCCGCTATGGCCAAGACCTTCGACGTCGAAGTGTGGCTGCCCAGCACTCGGGCGTACGTCGAGGTCAGCTCCGTGTCGAACGCCTGCGACTACCAAGCGCGACGTGGCAACATCCGCTACCGGCCGCGCCAAGGCAAGTCGGCTTTCGTCCACACCCTGAACGCGTCCGGGCTGGCCACCAGCCGTCTCCTCCCCGCACTTCTCGAACAGCATCAGCAGGAAGACGGCACGGTGGTCGTGCCCAAGGTCCTGCAGAAGTGGGTCATGCGTCAGGTCCTGTCGCAGTCCGTGGAAGCCCAGTAGTGCCAGAGAGCTAAAGACTTCATGCGTCTGCATGAAGATCTAAAGAGGGGGTCAACGGGTCCTGGGAGCACTGGCGTCAAGCGGTTTGCGTGTGCTCCTGGAGACGAGGGAAGAGCGGGTGCGAGGCCGGCAGACTCCCGTCGACGGGTGTCACCTGCTTCGCGATCCGCGCGGCGGCATCGGGGATGAAGGGCCGTAGTTCTTCGGCCAGCACGCGGCACGCAGTGACGAGTGCGGCGAGGACCGTGTCGAGAGACCTCGCTGCTTCACCGTCACCCTGCCGCTCTGCTCGGGCCAGCTCCCAGGGCCGGACGGCGTCGATGCAGCGGTTGGCCTCCTCCACGATGCTCCAGGCAGCGCGGGTGGCGCGGCGGAAGTCGAAGTCGGCCAGGGCGGTATCGATCAGGCCGGGAGCATCCTGGTACACGTTCACCAGTGTCGCCACAGCAGTTGGGGCGGCATTAGGCGAGGGAACCGTGCCGCCGCGGTAGCGGTGGATCATCGTCACGATGCGGTGCACAAGGTTGCCCAGCCCTCCGGCGAAGTCCGCGTCAGCACGGGAGGTCAGCCGATCGGGGGTGAAGTCGGCGTCCCCGGTCCGGGGGACGTCGCGCAGGAGCCACCAGCGCACCGCGTCGGTGCCATAGGTCGCGGCCAGCGCGGCCGGGTCGACGGTGGTTCCGCCGGACTTGCTGATCTTGCGGCCGGCGACGGTGAGGTAGTCGTGGACCAGGATGTCGGTGGGCAGCGGCAGCCCGGCCGACAGCAGCATGGCTGGCCAGTACACGGCGTGGAAGCGCACCACTCCCTTGCCGACCAGGTGGACGCGGCGCTCGCTGGTTGCCCACCACTGGTCGTAGGCGGCGTCGCCGGTGCCGTAGCCGAGGCTGGTGACGTAGTTACCGAGTGCGTCCCACCACACGTAGACGACCTGGCTCGGGTCGTCGGGCACGGGGATGCCCCAGCCGCGGGCGCGGCTGTGGGAGCGGGAGACGGAGAAGTCGTGCAGGCCGCCTTCAATCAGGGATAGCACCTCGTTGCGGCGGGCGGCGGGCTCGATGCGCAGATCGCCGCTCGAGATCAGCTCATGGAGGCGGTCGGCGTAGCGGGAGAGCTGGAAGAACCAGTTCTCTTCCGCGACGTGCTGAGGTTCGGTGCCGTGCTCGGTGCAGCGTCCGTCGATCAGTTCGTCCGGGGTGTAGAACTGTTCGCAGCCGACGCAGTACAGGCCTTCGTACTCTTTGCGGTACAGGTCGCCGGCCGCGGCGCACTGGCGCCACAGCCGTTCCACTCCGGCGCGGTGGCGGGGGTCGCTGCTGGTGCGGATGAAGTCGTCGAGTGAGAGCGCCAGTGGGCCGCGCAGGGCGGCGAAAGCGTCGGCGTTGCGGTCGACGAGCGACTGCACGTCGACGCCCTCGGCTTCGGCGGCCAGGACGTTCTTCAGGGAGTTGTCGTCGGTTCCGCTGAGCAGCCGGACGTGATCGCCTCGGTGGCGGCGGTGGCGGGCCAGCGTGTCTGCCTGCACGAGCTCCAGGGCGAAGCCCAGGTGCGGGTGCGCGTTGACGTACGGGATGGTCGTGGTGATGTAGTGGCGTGGTGCGGTCATCGGTCCTCCTACCGGGTAGCGAGGCCTGGTCCGCACAACGGTCGAGGCCCCGTCCCGGGGCCTCGGATTCGGTACGCGTCCGTGCTCAGCAGCCCCGTTGGCGGGGCATCATCCGGTGCTGAGGCGAAAGCGTGATCATGGCCTTGATGGTAGCAACAGGGCCTCGCGCCGAGCATGCGCTTTTCCTGCCTCCCCCTCCGCAGCAACTGGCAGTTCTGCTCCAGATGTGGCCTTCGTCGTACGCGGATGCTCCATGCAGCTCGGGGGCCCTGTTGGGCCCCCGAGCGCGGTGGGTTCGGCCGGTGTCGGCCGATGGCAAGGCTCAGCCGGTCACATCTGATCCGGGGAGTCGATGCCGAGCAGCGTCAGGCCCAGTTCGAGTGTGCGGGCCGTAAGGTCGCACAGGACGAGTCGGCTCTCCTTGATGGACTCCTCAGCGCGCAGCACCGGGCACTCTTCGTAGAAGCGGGTGAAAGCGGCGGCCAGGCCGTACAGGTAGTTGGCGAGTCTGTGGAACTCCAGAGTTTCGGAGACCTCGGCGATGAGGCTGTTGAACTCGAGGAGCTCCAGCGCGAGCGCGCGCTCGGCCGGCTCGGCGATGACCAGCTTCTCGGACCCGTGTAGCGGCGTCTCCACACCAGCGCGCCGGAAAATAGAACAGATTCGGGCCCGCGCGTACTGCAGGTAGGGCGCGGTGTTTCCTTCGAACGACAGCATCCGGTCGTAGTCGAAGACGTAGTCCTTGAGGCGGTCCGTCGAGAGGTCTGCGTACTTGACCGCTCCGATACCGACGGCCCGAGCGACAGCAGCGCGGGTGTCGTCGTCGAGCTGAGGGTTCTTCGCGGCGATGACCGCGGTCGCCCTTACCACTGCCTCCTCGAGGAGGTCCACCAGCTTCACCGAAGTGCCGGCACGGGTACGCAGCATCTTGCCGTCGTCGCCAAGGATTGATCCGTGACCGATGTGCTCGGCTCGTGTGGGCGGAACGAGCCAGCGCGCGTCCCGAGCCACGTCATAGATCATCTCCAGGTGCTGGCGTTGAGGCAGGCCGACGACGTACAGCAGCCGGGTCGCGTGCAGATCCCGCACGCGGTGCCGGATGGTGGCCAGGTCAGTGGCGCCGTAGCCGAATCCGCCGTCGCCCTTGCGGACGATGATCGGCAGCGGGTCGCCGCTGCGGTTCGTGTAGCCCTGGGGGAAGACGCACTGAGCGCCTTCGCTCTCCTGGAGCAAGCCGAGGTCCTTGAGTTCGTCCACGACCGACTGGAGTTGGTCGTTGTAGTAGCTCTCCCCGAAGAAGTCGTCCTCGGTGAGCCGTACCTCCAGCAGACCGTAGACGGTCATGAAGTACTTCTTTGACCCGTCGACCAGCGTGCGCCACAGGCGCAGGGTCTGCCCGTCGCCGCTCTGGAGCAGGACGACCCGCTTGCGGGACCGGTCCTTGAACGTCTCGTCGGCATCGAACTTGCGGCGGGCGGCCTGGTAGAAGCCATTGAGATCGCCAACCGACAGTTCGTGGGCGGCTTCGGACTCGCCGATATCCAGGAGGTGCTCAACGAGCATGCCGAAGGGCGTGCCCCACTCGCCGATGTGGTTCTGCCGGATGACGGTGTGGCCTTGCCACTCCAGCAGACGTACTGCCGCGTCGCCGATGATCGTCGACCGGAGGTGCCCGACGTGCATCTCCTTGGCAGCGTTCGGCGCGGAGTAGTCGATCGTGATGGTCTCCGGGGCCACGGTCTGGGGAACACCGAGCCGCTCGTCACTGACACTGTCGGCCAGGAGCCGCCCGAGAACCTCGTCCGCGAGCGTCAGATTGATGAAGCCCGGGCCTGAGACCTCGACCAGTGAACAGAGATCATCAAGCTGTGCAGCATCTACAACCCGACTCGCGATGTCGCGCGGGTTACCACTGGCCTCACGCGCCAAGGCGAGCGCCGCGTCCGACTGGAAGTGCGCGTGCTGCGATCGTCGAACCACCGGATCGACGGCGGTTCCCGCCACGGACTCGAACGCCGGAGCCAACCTCTGATGCAGCAGTGCTTCCAGATGCGCCATTCAAAGAAGCTATCCAGGCCAAAGCATGGGTGTCCAAGCCTTATTCGCCGCACGAGGAGGCAGAGCGGGCCAGTCCCAAGAGAACGAAGCTCATAGCGACTCCATACAAACCGCCCTGCCCTACCGTGGCATCGCCTGTGTATCCGCTGCGGGTTGCCTCACTGCTGAGTGCGGTGCTCACTTCAGGTGTTCGAGTGACGCTATGTCTACGACAGTCATGCCGTTCAGCGTAGTGATCGCGCAGGAGGGAACGCCCTCGTATAGCAGGCTGGTCGTCAATGCGTCATCGCCAACCAAAGTACGCAGCAAGTCCACTGTGGCTCCGCCGTGGCTGACTACCGCGATGGGGCCCGGCAGGCCGGACAAGTCCGCCAAGCAGTCCTGGAATCGCTCGCCGACCTGACGCGAGGAATCTCCCGATCGCGGAACGAAGTTTCGGTCCTGCACCGATGCGGACCAGTCTGCAAGGAAATCCTCTATGGACTGGTCATCGTCCCAGTTCATTCGCTCACGCAGGCGCCCGTCCTCCTGCACCCGAATGCCGCTCGCGGATGCAATGAACTGCGCAGTCTCGCGGGCTCGCCGAAGCGGGCTGCTGAACACTGCGCGCAGCCCGACGTGCCGCAGCCACTCTGCTGTGCGGGAAGCTTGCTCCCGGCCGAGCGTCGTCAAGCCCGGGTCACCGAGTTGACGCTCCTTCTCCGCGTGCTGCACCAAGTAGAACGTCGTCACAGGCGCAGCCTGGCGCATCGGCCACGGATATAGCCAGTGGAATATGGCGAGCAGTAGGCAGTTGGCCTCCGACGCCCGGCCCGGGGTGAAGCGTATGAACCCGAACGGTTTGGTGGCGGCCGCGTCGGCCGCCCAGACGCTGCGATAGGGAAGGTTCGGGCGACTGGTGTCCTGGGAGGCCCTTGGACTGCGCCGATCCCCACGGCCTCGCCCGGTTCTGGTGCTCGGTCCTTGACTACGAGGTGCAGGACGAAGGCGACGGAATTGTCACGGGTGCTCCCACAAGATGAAGAGGGCAGCTGTAGCACCCGCCGCAGCCAGACCTGCTTTCTGGCCAATCTCACGTCGGCACTGCGTTTTGTGCGGCGCCTCTCCTTGGTCGGCATCAAGCATCCCCTCGTTTGTCGTTCTGCTTGGGATCGTCGGAGTACAGGCCGGCGCTGCCGACATGTCCCTTCACGCCACGGCTGGAATCCGGCGCCAGCCCGGTGGGGGCACAGCCCGACACGAGGCTTCCGCTTGCGAGGGCCGGCCGACACAGTCCGGATGTACTCAGCAAGCCCGTCAGCCCTGGGCCCTCCCCGCTGCAGATTGCAGCCCGTAGCGCCACGGCGGCAGGTCGAAACGGTGCGCCCAAGCACGCGGCGGCTATCGGTAGCCTTGCGCGCATGTCTACAGCCTCCACACGCGTGCGCTTCGCCCCGTCCCCGACTGGAATGTTCCATGTTGGCGGGGCCCGGTCGGCTCTCTACAACTGGGCCGTCGCACGACAGTCGGGGGGCAAGTTCGTCCTGCGTATCGAGGACACCGACACAGCCCGCAACAAGCCCGAGTGGATCGACGGGATCATCAGCGCGCTCGCGTCCATCGGGATCTCCAAGGACGATCCCTCGTTCGAGGGCCCCTACTTCCAGTCGCAGAACGCCGACCGGCACCGCGATGCCGCCCAGCAGCTTTATGCGCAGGGCCGTGCGTACTACTGCGACTGCACCCGCGAGCAAGTGCAGGAGCGGACCGGCTCGCAGCACCTGGGCTACGACGGTTTCTGCCGGGACCGGGGCCTCGAGTACGTGGAGGGCCGGGCACTGCGGTTCCGTACGCCCACTGAGGGCGAGACGGTCGTCGTGGATTTGGTCCGCGGTGAGCCGTCCTTCCCGAACTCTTCGATCGAGGACTTCGTCATCTCACGTGGCGACGGCTCGCCGGTCTTCTTGATCGCCAACGTCGTCGATGACCTCGACGAGGGGATCACCCTGGTCATCCGCGGTGACGAGCACCTGTCGAACACGCCGAAGCAGCAACTGTTGTGGGAGGCGCTCGGTGCAAAGCCTCCGGTGTGGGCGCACCTGCCGGTGATCGTGAACGAGAAGCGGCAGAAGCTGTCGAAGCGTCGCGACAAGGTCGCCCTTGAGGACTACCTCGCCGAGGGCTTCCTGCCCGAGGCGATGACGAACTATCTGATGCTGCTCGGCTGGGGCCCGGGCGACGACGTCGAGCTTCGCCCGTACGAGGAGTTGGAGCAGAAGTTCCGCGTCGAGGACGTGAACACCTCCCCGGCCTTCTTCGACATCAAGAAGCTGACCGCGTTCAACGGCGAGTACATCCGCGCGCTGCCGGTGGATAAGTTCATCGAGGCCTGTGAGCCGTGGCTGCGCGCTCCGTACGCCAACTGGGCGCCTGAGGACTTCGGCCAGGCGGCCTGGGAGGCGATCGCCCCGCATGCCCAGACCCGCTTGGCTGTGCTGTCGGACGTTACGGCCAATGTCGACTTCCTGTTCCTGAAGGAGCCGGTGGAGGACGAGGCGTCTTGGACCAAGGCGATGAAGGGCGCCCCGGCGGCCCTCCTGGCCACGGCCCGCGCCAAGCTGGAGACGGCCGACTGGACGAGCCCTGAGTCCCTCAAGGAGGCGGTGCTGACCGCCGGCGAGGAGCACAGCCTGAAGCTGGGCAAGGCCCAGGCACCGGTGCGTGTCGCCGTCACGGGCCGCACGGTGGGTCTGCCCCTCTTCGAGTCCCTGGAGGTTCTCGGCAAGGACCGCACGTTGGCCCGGATCGACGCGGCTCTGGCGAAGCTCGCTGGCTGACCCCTTCGTGATCAAGGTCCCGTCGCCTGTGTGAGGAGGCGGGACCAGGCATCACGGAAGTACGTCGTGTCAAAGCGGGCCAGTGTCTCGTACACGGTCTTCGACTTGTCCGGCGCTGTGTCCGCCCGCTCCCGTATTTGCTGGGCCAGCCGACGCAGGTCCGGGTACGGCTGTGTGGTGAGGTTTGCGAGGTCACCGAGTACGGCGATCGTCTGAATGAAGCAGGGCACGCTGAGGAGCAGCGCCTCCGCGGCGCACCGGCCTTCACCCTTCCTGCATGCGCGGTGTGAAGCCCCCGACATCGCAGGCCCGCAGTAGTTCGTGGTCGAGGCCTAGCAGACGCCCCTGGCCCGCAACGGTCCGGAAGCGTCGTAGAAGACGGCAAGTATGCGGGGGTAGTCCGGGTGCTCGGGCAGGTCCGGCGGGCCAGCCTGGATGCGGTCGGCGAGGCCGGTGGCGGTCCTCTGTCTCGGACCGGGCGCCGGTGCAGTATCAGGGTCCCGTAGGTCTGCTCGACCCTCCATCGCTTCGTCTGCGGAACAAACCCCGCCTCCTGTGGCGATCTCGACGTCGATGCCCAGGTCGGCTCCAACCGTGACGACCTGGCTATTGAAGCCCACGTCCCCCATCGCCTTCTCGACGGTGTCGCCGGTGTGGTCGGCCGCCTGGTCCAGCATGGCGACGCCCGAGGTGTTGTCGTGCGCACTCGCGGCCGGCACGATGACGGCGAAGACCAGGCCGAGCACGTCCACGGCCAGGCCCCGCTTGCGGCCCGGCACCCGTGGATAGATTCAGCCAGTGGTCTGCGTTCGCAACAGGGCTCGGTGCCTCAGCACATTCACTGATGAGGGGTGGCACGGTGGTGAGCCGAGGGTGGCATGACTTCGAACGCTTGCCGCACCTGTGAACCGCAGCCCGCTCACATTCGGAGATCATTTACGGGTCAGTCGTTCGTGACCAGCCGGCTGAGCGTCGCGGATCGCCCGGATCGGCATCTGCTCGGCCCGGTCCAGCCTGCGGATCTCCGCCCAGTCCTCCACACAGATCACCTCTTCCCTCCTGACCTTGATCACCAAGGCCAGAATCAGACGAAGATCACCGAGTGGGTCAGTTTTGATCCGCCGTCAGAGGGTCACGGTCGGCCGTCGTCGAGAGGGCGTCCATGAGATCTGCGCCGGTGGCACCCCGGTGGTTGATTCCGGGGCCCCCGAGTAGGGGTGAATGGCGTAGGTGAAGCCGGCGGTGTACTTGATTGCGGTGGTGCCCGTGGGGTCCGTATCCTGCTGGGCAACGCGTTGATGGAGACGAGTAGCCAGGGATCACGCGAGCCGAGAGAGCCGCCGGAAGCTGGAAAGGCGGCCTCGCGCCCCGGGGCGAAGACCCTCCTGAGCGCAGGGAGGAACGACCCCGCCTGGTGGTCCAATGCCCCGCCGGTTGGCCCCCGTTACTGGGCCCGAATGAGGCCGCCACGCTGTGGCGGCGAAAGTGCGGTGGCACCGCGAGTTGCCCTTCTCGCCCGCACTCCCAAGGGATCATGACGATGTCCTTCGGAGGACCGAAATGATCCACAGCCGCGTACACGTCTCCGACCTGCGAGAACACGTCGGCCGTACCGTTTCCGTCTGCGGGTGGGTAAACACCCTGCGCCTGCAGAGCAAGATTCAGTTCGTCATCTTGCGGGACAGCACCGGCATGGTGCAGGCGACCCACAAGCGCGACGACGGGCCGCTTGAGGCTCAGCTCGAAGCTCTCACCACCGAGTCCGCTGTCAAGATCACCGGCCGCGTCGTGGACGCCGCCCAGGTGAAACTCGGCGGCTTGGAGATCCTCCCTGACACGGTCGAGGTCCTCAACCCGGCCGCCACGCCGCTGCCGATCGACGAGCACACCGGCCTGGAGCAACGCCTGGACTGGCGTTTCCTGGACGTACGCCGCCGTCCCGCCACCCAGTTGATGTTCGCCGTGCAGACCACCCTGGAACAGGGGATGCGCGAGTACGCGTATGCGCAGGGCGCCACCGAGATGCACACCCCCAAGCTCATGGGCACCGCCTCGGAGTCCGGCGCAGAGGTCTTCGAGCTCAGCTACTTCGACCGCAGCGCCTATCTGGCGCAGTCGCCGCAGTTCTACAAGCAGATGGCGATCGCTGCCGGCATCGACAAGGTCTTCGAGATCGGCCCGGTCTTCCGTGCCGAGCCGTCATTCACCAGCCGGCACGCCACAGAGTTCACGGGTGTCGACCTGGAGATGGCTTGGATCGACGGCATCGAGGATGTGATGGCGTTCGAGGAGCAGATGCTCGTGCACGCCATCGGCCAGGTCGCCGACACCCACGGCGAAGCGATTCCCGAGCACTTCGGCGCCGAGGTCACCGTCCCCACCACGCCCTTCCCCCGCATCACCATGGCCGAGGCGCACGAAATCCTGCGCAGGGGCGGCTGGGACCCGGCAGGGATCAAGGAGGACCTGGACCCCGAGGGTGAGCGGAGCATCTCGGCCCACATCAAGGAGGCCACCGGGCACGAGTTCGTGTTCATCACGCACTACCCGGTCGGCATCCGGCCCTTTTACCACATGCGGCCTGCCGACGACCCGAGCGTGACCTTGAGCTTCGACCTGCTGTGGAAGGGCCTGGAGGTCACCACCGGCGCCCAGCGTGAACACCGGTACGACGTGCTGCTGAAGCAGGCAGCTGAGAAGGGCATGAGCTCAGAGGCGCTGCAGTACTACCTGAACGCGTTCCGGTACGGATGCCCGCCGCACGGCGGGCTCGGCCTGGGCCTCGGGCGGGTGCTGATGGTGATGCTCGGCCTGGACTCGATCCGCGAGGCGACGTTCCTCTTCCGCGGACCGAACCGGCTCACCCCGTAAGCCAGGCGTGAGGGTCCTGCGGCACGAGCGAATGCCTCGCGCCGCGGGACGCTGTCTCGGTGGTGGATATGGCGCAGGTTACGTCCGAGCTTCGTTGGGTTCTTGGCCCCGTAGGCCCGCAGTGCCTATCTCCCGATCGGAGCAGCGGGCAGGGTTGCATATCCCGCCGTGGGGGGAGGGTGACGCTCCCTCGAGCGCCGACACGGCGGTGACCCAGTGGGGTCTCAGCGCGTGGCTGCACAGCCGTTCGGCTGGGCACCTGGTGATGGCCTGCGCGGACCCACAGGCGGCTGGGTAGGGTCGTGGTACACCGAGCAGGGGAGTCAGTTGCATGGCCAGCGAGATCGTGATCGCGCAGACGACTATCGACGACGAGGACCAAGCAAGGGCCCTGGCGCGGGGCGCGGTCGAGAGCAAGTTGGCAGCGGGCGTTCACATCGACGCGCCGATCACCGCCGTCTACTGGTGGAAGAACGAGGTCGAGACGGCGCGGGAGTGGCGCATCTCCTACATGACGACGACAGACCGTCTCCAGCAGTTGGAGGCGTGGCTGTCCGAGAGGCACCCGTACGACGTCCCCCAGTGGATCACGCTGCCTGTGACCGGCGGGTCGGAGGCGTACTTGTCTTGGGTCGTTGAGGAGACAACGCGGGGCTGACGAGCGATGTGTCGCGCGACGGTGTTCGTGTCCTGAGCTCGCCTATGTACCGAACGAAGGGATCGGCTCAGGACGCGAACTGCCGCAAGTGATGGGCGAGTTCCCGCTCGCTGTCGGGGAGCCATGTGGCGATTTTCGCGGCTCGTTCCTTGCCCATCGTGTTGGGCTTGGCCTGTGATGCGGCCGTGAACTGGCGCGTTACGTAGACGCCTTGTTCGACGTCGCCTCCGCGTAGCAGGGCCGAGGCAAGGTCACCGAGCACAACGACGCCGCCATCCGGTAGTTCGTCCCCGAGGCGGTCGACCGCGGTGTCGGCCGTGGCGGAGAGTTCGGACCGCCCCAATTGCCCGTACACGGACAGGGCCAACGAATCCATCCGGTACGGCGTCACGAAGCGGACCCAGGCCTGCTCGCTGGTGTGATCCGCGAAGTCGTAGGCGAAGCATGCTCGATCAAGCGCACGCAGAGCCCCTGTCTCGTCGCCGACTGCGGCGGCTTCCTCCGCGCGCCTTCCGAGGACCCAGGCTGCGGCTGTGGCGTTGCCGTGGCCGCGCACGTCTTGGGAGGCTTGGGACAGGAGTTCCAGCTTCCTCTTCGGTGCCGGAGCTCCGTAGCTGGCGTAGGTGAGGGCTAAGGCTCTGAGGGGAGGATGCCCGGATTTCGCCGCGCACTCAGTCGTGACGTCGTAGTAGGCGCCAGCCTTGTCGTACTCGCCCAGGTCCCAGGCCACCCATCCGGCAAGGGCGGCGGTCTCTCCGGCGGCGATCGTGAGAGCCCGTTCGTGCTCGCCGGCGTGAGGCAGGGCTGCGGTGATCGCGTCAAGGTGCGACTCAACGGTGCTTTGCAGGCGGCGGGCACTGAGATTGAGTTCCTGGACATGCAGGTCAGCAGCTCGGGTGATGAGCGCGACCGCAGCGGGCTTGTCGATACGGGAGCCCTTGCTGAGCGCGAAGGCGAGCCGCCCCCAGGGCTCGGCAGCCGCGCTTACGCCAATGGCGGCGCTGCCCAGCAGCTTGCGGCGCTTCACGTCGTCCTGGTCCTCTTCTTCACGGACGGGCCCCTTCCTACGCCGGGCGCGAGCGGCCTTGGCCTCCCGTAGAAGCTCTTCGACGGGGACACCGCAGGCAGTCGCGATGTGGGCAAGCGTGTGGTTCGTGGGGACGTTCTCAGACTTCTCGTAGCGGCTGACCTCCCGTCGGGTCACGGTTGCCCGGCCGGAGGCAGCGTTGATCGCGTCTGCCTGCTGCTCTTGCGTCCTGCCTGCTTCCTTCCGGAGCCGGAGGAGCAGTTCGGCGAACGGATCTGTCATGAGTGTGACCTCTGTCGTGGGCGGAATCCAATCATGGCCTCAATTCCCCCCAGGGTTTCCCCCCTTGACAGATTTTTCCCCCTCTGGATTCCCCTGGTAGACGGCCTCGCAGCGCGGTGCGATGGGTGCATGACCAGGCTCCAAGAGGCGACCCCGCCGGGCGGGGGCACGGACAGGACTGCGGCCGTAGCGCGCCGAGGGACGCCGCCCATTTCCGGCGCGGATCTCCGCGATCGCAACGGGGATGGGGAGCGTCGATGACCCCCACCACGGCCCTCGCCCCGGTAACTTCAGCCCCAGCTCATACTGCCGCGACCGGCTTCGAAGTTGACTTCCTTCCGGCCGAGTTCCGAGTCGGGCAGATGAGGCGGGTCACGACAGCCCACCTGCGTCACTGGCGCCTCGCCGCGCTGACCCACGACGCCGCGCTTGTCGTCTCCGAGCTGGTTACCAACGCCGTCCAGCACGCCGAGGGAACTTCGGTTGGACTGAGGATGTGGCGCGCCGCGCACGAACTTCGCATCGAAGTTACCGACGGATCACCGACTCCGGCCCGTCTGCGTTGCGCGAGCGAGGCAGACGAGAGCGGCCGTGGGCTGTTACTCGTCGCTGCCATCGCGAAGGAGTGGGGCACGAGTCACGACGGGACGATGACGTGGTGCTCTCTCGCGATCCCCGAAGGGGGATCGTGATGGTTGCAGTGACGGCAGGAGTGGCCGCGCGGTTGCTGGCCCGGCGAACCTCCAACGATCACGACACGCTGGGCACACTCCTCTGCTCCCTGCGCCGTTCCCTTGCCGGCGAGGCGGTCGACGAACAGCTGTACGACGATCTGGACGCTGTGCTCGACGAGTACGCGCGGCCCACCCCGCACGAGATCACGGCCATCGCGGAGAGGTTCCGGAAGACGACCACCAAGATCGTAGAGGTCGTTTCGCCTCTCGTGCGGCCGTATCCGGTCGAGGCCATGCGGCGCCTGCTCTACCTGAGCGCCGAGCACCCCCACCCCGATGACGCGCTGGGGCACCTCCGACGGTTCGCCCTCACCATCCTCACGATCCTCGATCTGATGGGAGAGAGCGCCGCATGAACGCCCTCCACCTCGGAGTCTCACCATGACCACGAAACCGCAGCGGCCCGATATCGCCCGCGACCTGATCGACCGTGCTGTGACATCACGGGAGTACCACTCCAGGCTCGCCCGCGGCCTCTTGAGCCGGGCCGAGATCGACATGGGACGCCACAATGACTACGCCAACGCCCAGGTGCTCCGGAGGATCGTCGGCGAACACGGATGGCCGGGCAGGAGCCTGGTCGGCGAAGAGGGGGCCAAGTCGGCGTGGCAGATCGCTCTCCGCGCTGACTACCTCGCTGACTTCCAGCGTCTGTCCCTGCGCCTGATGGCCACCGCCGTGGAACGGGGCGAGGCGACCATCCAGCAGTGGGCACACCTGCACGACCGGTGCAGCATCAACGCCGGCACGGCGCAGACCTACGGCACGCAATACCGCGGCGGACCCGACGGTGTGGAACTCTTGCGCGTGCGAGAGCCCCAGCACCTCGACGCCCGCCGTGCGAGCGTCCGCCTGCCGCCCTTCGCCACCGCTCACGAAGCCTTACGGCGACGCCACACCCGCGAACCGGAATCCGGGCCGCCCGACGTCACCGAGCACCCCGGCGTGGTACCTACTGTGAAGGCGGCGGCATGACGACCGCCATCAGTAGCCCTTCAGCGCAAGCCCCTGCCGTGGGGCGCATTACCGCCGGTTGGATGTTGGCCGAGAGCCCAGCCGGAGCGTGGGGTGGCTGCGAGGAGATTCCCTCGACTTCCGATGCCACGCCTGCCCCACCCGTCCTTCTGTCTTCCGATATGAGGTCACCGACCCATGTGCGAGCATCAGCCCCCCTGCCCATCGGCCGAGTCTTCCGATCGAGAGGCCGCCCGTGTGGTGGCCGCTTGTCCGGAGCAGGGGTGGTGGCGGCTATGCAACGGGGTTCTTCTCTTCGAGGACACGGGGGAGTTGCTGCCGGACGGGCGGATCGTTGCTCCGTACCGAATGGCGTCGGTTGCCGTGGGGTCGATGTAGTCGGGATGCTGCGAATGATCGACCGCCACGGCCAGGCATCACCGGCTCAGTGTGGCGTCGAGATACGCCTGCACCGGATCGAAGAGGCCATAGGGCACGTACTCGGGAATCTGGGCATGCTGCACCCACGCAACTTCAGCCAGCTCTTCGTCGTCCGCGACGTAGGCGGTCCCGGACTCTACGGTGCAGGCCACGTACGACATCCTGCGACCAGTCTTGGGGTGGACGCGTTCCCCGAGGAGCTTGAGAACGGTCACGGTCATGCCGACCTCTTCGAGAGTCTCGCGTACGGCTGCTTGCTCAGGGCCCTCGCCTGGCTCGATCTCGCCCGCCGGGAACTGCCACGACAGCTGACCCTCCGCGACCCGGCGACGGACCATGAGAACGCCACCGTCCTGGACCACGATCGCCGCTGCGATGCCCGGTCGCTCTTCTGTCGTCTGCTCGGTCATGCGTCTTCCTCCAGTGCTGCCAGGATCGGTGGGTAAATCGTGTCGGCGGAAATGAAGCGGCCCACCGCATTCTTCGGTACCCAGGCCACATCTACGTTCTCAACCACGTCGCTGTTCGTCGCGTCCCCTGCCAGGTACTCGCAGAGGAAGTACACGCAGTGCACGCTCGTGACCGGATGGACCCGTGCACCGAGGCTTCGACGTACGGCACAGTGCACGCCCGTCTCGTCCAGGGTCTCGCGGACGGTCGCGGTCTCCGGTCTGACTCCCGGCTTGATGACGCCGGCGGGGAACTGCCACGTGATCCCGGACGCGTCGTCACCACGACGGCAGACCAGAAGGACCTCCTCGTCGCGAACGACCACTGCGATCGCGACGCGCAGGGCCTGCGGCTGCGGCCCCGAGGCTTCCGTGCTTTTGCCGCTGGAACCGGCGACCAGCAGAGCGAACCGCTGCCGGACTGTGGCCGGTGCGTTCTCGAAGACGGCGTCAAGGAGTTGCTGCATCTCCGAGCGCGGTATCACGTCTGGGTCCGAGTGCCAGGTGGCCACCGTTCGGGTGGAGATGCCCAGGCGGTCAGCGAAGGCCTCGCGGGTCAGGCGGAGAGCAGATTGGAGCATGCACGCACGGTGGCCGGTCCAAACGTCGATCACTTCCATCGGGGAGCCTCACGGATCGGGTCGGCAAGGTGCATGGTCAATGTGCCGAAGTTGCATGCTCGTTGCACTGGCAGTTCATGGCGAAGCGATGCGATCACCGGTTGACTCTCAGGTATGCCCACCGAGACCCCGCGATCAGCCTCATGAATGCTGGATTGGCGAGCCTGCAGCCGCCAGAGCATCGTAGGTGTAAGTCCCCTTGTAGATCAGCAAGTTGGCTGGCACCTGCGATGTCTTGGCCTGATGACGTGCCTTGAGAGCCACATGAACCGCCGCCCGGGGTGGGACGTCACGACGAAGCCCTGGGCGGCAGCCGGCCTGTGCCTGCTGCCCCCGTCGGGCACGGGCCGGCACCCAGTAACGGAAGCCGTAGAAGGGAGAGGACGTGTCGGAAGGGGCGTCGAGGCGCAGATACCCGGACCGCGTTTGGCTCCGTCTGGGGACCAGGCTGTGCGAGCGGGCGCCGGGAGTTGTCGCCCCCTGCTCTCGTCCCTACGGCGGCGGAGTCGGAACATGAAGCCGAGTGCGTTGTGGGGTCGGTTCGAGTGGGTCCAGGGCTGCTGCTTTCGATGCGACCGGCAGGATGCAGATGTCGCCGTAATCGGCTCGATCAGTTCCCGGGGCCTGGAGGTGACGATCACTGCGTGTCGCCGCTGCGTGTTCCACCTGGAGCAGATGCACTGGACGCTCGCGGAGCGCCAGCACCGACTCTCGACTCGGATACCTGTCACTGCTGCGCCCGCTGAGGTTGCCTTGGCACCGCGCCAGCCGCAGCAAGGCCGAGGTCGCTCGTCCCGTAGGAGTCACCGACCGACAGCCCGACTGGGCATCTTCTTTCGACTATCGAATCGCCATACAAGAGGAGTAGGTCAGCACCGGCGTACCTAGCCCAACTGCCAGGAAACGATCAGCCCTTCGGGCGCAGGTAACCTCAGTCCCTGACGCGCTGAACGCCCGTCACATCACCCGCGGAAGAGATGAGAAAGACCATGGCGCAGGAGCCCGAACAGAAGGTGGAGCGCACGCTTGTGCTCCTCAAGCCCGACGCGCTCGTGCGGGGCTTCGCCGGGAAGATCATCGCTCGGTTCGAGGACGCGGCGCTCAAGATCGTCGGCGTCAAGATGAAGCAGATGGACGCAGATTTCACCCGGCGTCACTACTTCGATCTCGAAGAGCGACTGGGTTCCGAGGTGTACGAGTTCACCGCCCGATTCATGCAGCAGGGGCCGGTCATCGCGCTGGTGCTCGAAGGCTTCGACGCCATCGCCACCGTGCGCAAGATCGTGGGCAGCACGTACCCGAACGAGGCTCCGGCCGGCACGATCCGGGGCGACTTCTCGCACTACAGCAAGGCCGCCAGCGTCGCGTCCGGCAAGGCGGTTGCCAACCTCGTGCATGCCTCCGGCAATGCGGAGGAGGCCCAGCAGGAGGTGGAGCTGTGGTTCGACAAGGACGAGCTGCAGGACTACCGCACGCTTGCGGAGATCTACACCTACTGAGCATGGCGACGTCACCCCGCGCGCTTCGCCGCGTTGAGCACTACCTGGCACCACGATTAGTAGAGAGGGCACCATGACCAACCAGACCCGCGCTGCCTCCGTCCAAGAGCTGGAGTCGATCTTCCAGCAGGAACTGGCGACTGACCGATGGGCGGCGACGGAGAGCGCCTACGCGCTGGCTTCCCGCTACCGGGACGAGGGCGACTGGGAGAAGTCCCGCGAGTGGGTGAAGCAGTGCCTCCAGCTCTTGGAAGGCTTCCCCGCGGACACGATGGAGCAGGTCGCCACCACGCGCACGTCCATCGGCGGCGTCGCCCTGCCGAACTACCTCCACGAGGGCGTCGTGCGTGAACGCTTCGGCGACCTCGCCTGAGCTCACCACGGACCGCTGAGGGCGGCGGTGCGCACAGATTGCTGGCCGCACCGCCGCCGCACAACCTCACATAGCACTCCCCACCGAGCCAGCCAGGTGCCACCTGCGCAGGTTCGGGCGGATCAGTCATGCCTGAAGAAGGGACAAGACCGTTGCCCGTAGAGATCGAGTTGCGTGCCCGATTCGACGAGGAGGCCCACGACCGGCTTGTCAACCGACTGGAGCAGGAGGGCACCGACCTGGGCTGCGACGACAAGCACATCTACTTCTACGTCCTGCCGGACAAGCTCCTGAAGGTCACCGACAACACCGCCGCCGGGTCGGCGAAGATCACGCTCAAGCACAGCAAGATCGGCCAGGGCGTCGCGTTCCCTGAGACGGAGATCGCCATCGCCCGCGAGGACGTGTCCGCGGCCGTGCGGGTCTTCAACGCGCTGGGCTTCGAGTCTCTGATGCACCAGGCGTTCAACCGCCGCCACAACTACCGCTTCCGAGGCGTGGAGATCGCCGTCAAGTGGAGCGAGGCGTGGGGGCATCACGCCGAGTTCGAAGTACTGCTGGACGACAACGCGAGTGACGCCGCCCGGCAGGAGGCGACGGACCGCATCTTCGCCGTGGCCAAGGAGCTGAACGTCAGGTTGATGACCGAGCAGGAGCTCGCCGACTTCACCGCTGCGTTCGAGGCTGCCGAACAGGCCCGTAAGGCCGCCCCTGCGGAGATCGAACCCCAGACCTGACCGTAATCCGTCCTTCCGAGGCACCGAGGGGGTAGGCCCGATGAGTACCACCCCGCCGGCCGACAGCCTGGTCGAGCTGGCTGCACGTAAGCAGCTTCCGCACCACCAGTTCATGGATTCCGCCACCGTGCGGTGGATCGAGGCCAACCGGCCGAACTTCCCGGACGCTCCGACGTACGAGCTGCGGGCCGCCTCTCAACGGCTCCTCTACCGATCGGCCATCCCCGTCACGTGGATGGCCGAACCGAGGCTCGCTGACTCGCTGCACGGTATCCGCCACGCCATGCGGACCGCCGCGCTGGCTGCGCTCCTCGCGGAAGCCGCCAGTCTGTCCGAGGAGGACACGGCCACACTGATCGTGGCGGCAGCGGTTCACGACTGCCGCCGTCTGCACGACAAGGACGACCGCGGCCACGGGGGCCGGGCTGCGGTGTGGCTTACGGACAACGCCGACACCGTGTGGGCGCACTTCCACCTGACCGCCACTCCACGACACATCGTGGCTGCGTCGACGGCCGTGCGTCTTCACGATGTGCCGTACTCCGCCTTCACAGCGGACGACAAGATCGATCACGCCCAGGCCGAAGGAATCACCGACCTGCTTAAGGCCGCCGATGCCCTCGACCGCTACCGGCAACCGAAACTGTCCTGGTGGCCGGACAGCTCGCTGATACGCACCACAGCCGCAGCCTTCGACGCGCTGCGGGCTTCGGCCTTCGAACTCGTCGTGGCTTCCGAGGCAGCGCACCTTGCCGGCCTCGACAGCGGGGACTCCGTGTTCAAGGCACTGGAGCAGCGGGGGTTAGTCAGCTGATGGACATCCGCGACGGCTACCACCTGTGGGCCGATGCCCACGCCTTCTTCGACTCCCCGCTGATCTCCAGCACTCCCGATCACGCTGACCCCCTCGGACAGCAGTCCGCCGCGTGGGAAACCCGGCTGGCAGAAGACACGCCCAACGGTGCCCTTTTGCGTGACAACGCCCTGTTCGACGCCCTCACCGGCACGGGGCCGCTGTACCTGCTGCACGTCACCCACGCGCTTGAGGAGATCAGCCAGCATGGCTTCCTCTACCCCTCCGGAGGTTGCCTGGTCGGCAGCATCTACTGCGCGCCGCTGATTGCGAACGGCAGCGGCTTTCGCATGCACAACCTGGCCGAGTACGTCCTGACCAAGGAAGCGCCAGCGTTCGTGGCGAAAGTTGGGACGCCTGGCCGGACACCGACCCCGCTGATCTTCGAGGTCACGCGTCCACGTCGTGCCTACCGCGGACTCGCAGGGGTGGACTACCTGCGCCTCGGCTCGATCCATCTGAGCATCTACAGCCATCTCGAATACCTGTTGTCCACGGCCGAGAGGTACGAGCTCCGCGAGACCGTCGTGAGCCGCGTCAAGAACTCCACCACCTTCCTCGCGCTCGCGGCGGCGATTGTCTACGAGGGTGCCGACGTCGCTCCCACCGTGTTCCTGGAGCTGCTGGACGAGACGATCCCCCGCCTGCCGATCCTCGGCTACTTGTACTTCGAGGCGCTGGCCGAGTACCTGATGCTCCACTCCACCAGCGAGCACAGCCAGAGGTTGGCGGACCTGGGACAACTCAACAACTGGCTCTACAAGGACATGCTGTTCGCCACCCTCGGCATGGCCGGCAAGTTCGATCTGGCGAAGTTCCGGCCGCCTCCGGCTGGGTTCGAGGAACTCCTGAAGCAGGTCGACGGCACCGTGAACGCCGCGGACGCCCGGGCCTATCTCCGCGACCGGATCAGCTACCTCGTTGCCGCCAGACTGTTTACGCCTGGCCAAGTGCCAGACGCCTGGCACCACACCCGCTGGGAGTTCGACAGCCTCGCCGCGCCCCTGGGCCCTCTCCTTGGGCACCTGATTCATCGAGAGCTGCGGACCTTCGGGCGCTACCCGGACTTTTACTTCTACTTCGACCAGCACAAGGCACTCCAGGCGTGGAACTACTGGAACCACATGGACATCTTCGCGCCCTTCAACGGCACGATGCCCAAGGGTGAGGTCGGCATCAACCCGGCCTACCCCGACCTGGAGTACAGCGTCTGGCGGGCCGAGCAGGACAACGTCGGCCGCGTTCACCCCGTCGAGCAACTGGACCTGACCATTGCGCCGCGTCTCGTGGACATCAAGTACACGCTGATGCGCAACAACAAGTGGTCGGTTCCCGAGTCCTCAGCCAGCTGACCTCCACAGGGAGCCCATATGACCGCGCATCTCTCCGCGCCCTCGCTCGACCTCCTCGGCGAGCAGATCGCCGCCCTTCTCAAGGAACCTTCGACCGGGCACGGTCTCGGCCGCACGTTGCGCGCCGCCGCCAAGGAAATCGAGATCAGCCGGTACCACCGCACCAGCAGCCGGGCGTGGCCGGACGGACGCATCGACATAGCCCCTGAGAAGGTCCAGATCGGAGGTGGCGCCCACCGGATCGACGGCTTCTACAACATCGACGCCGTGCCGCCTGCAGATCTGCTCTGGGACGTCCGCGAGGGCATTCCGCTGCAGGACGGCAGCGTCCAGTTCATGTTCTCCGAGCACTTCCTGGAGCACATCGACTACCCGCATTCGGCCAAGCACTACGCCCGAGAGGCGCACCGTGTGCTCGCCCCGGGCGGCCGGCTCGTCACCGGGGTTCCCAACGCTGAGTTCGTACTCCGTCACTACCCGGACAATCCAGGACTCTTCGAGGAGATCATCGAGCGGTGGTACGCCAAGCGTGACTGCCTCGGCGACATCAATACCTTCCTCGACCTGATCAACTACGTCTTCCGAGATCAGGATGACGACCCCACCTACACGCCGCACCTCTGGTCGTACGACCGCGTGAAGCTGACGCACATGTTCACGGAGGCTGGCTTCCGGGCTGTGGAGCCGTGGGCTTTCGACTCCACGATCGCCAACCCGAAGCGGCAGTGGGGAAGCGTCTACGTCATCGCTACGAAATAGCCGCCTGAACCCTGAGTCCTGAGCGCCAGATGTACAGACCGATCACGCTGCCAGGACCTGGCCGTCACGCCGCAGCGTGGATGGAACGGGGGCGTCCCTCAGTCGGGAAACCTCATGAGCCACAACCGCCACACTCGTCGGCGTTTCGGCCAACTTCGGCCGCGCTGAAAGCCATAGAGCACCGCGACCACGCGTTCGACGCCCCGGGATTCCGGGCCTGTGCGTAGTCCGGAATCGAGCGCGTTCGATTCGCTCGCAGCCTCGTTGAGCCTGGCACTGCGACACCGCCCAGGTGCCGCAACAACCGCACGGGAGGGATGCAGTTGACCGCCACAGACACCCGGATCGAAGCCCCGCAGACGCCCCCGCCACCGCCCCCTGCGACCATCTCGTTCGAGAGCAACTACGGGAAGAATCCGCTGGGAGAGGCCAGTTTCACGGCCATGTGCGCCCGGCTGCCCGGCGTGTTGCGGCAGACCGCGCAGATGGCGTGGGCCATCGACCGGTCGGCCGTCGTCCTGCTGCTTGTGTGCCAGCTACTGACCGGCGTCACCGCCGCCGTGGCACTGGCGTTCACGGCACAGGCCATGCGGCACCTCGTCGGCGACGGGTCCGTGTCCGAACGGCTGCACGCCGCTCTCCCCGCGCTTGTTGTCATCACCGTGGCGGTCGCCGTCGGCCGGATCTCCAGCGCATTGTCGTCCTACGGCGACGGGCGGATCAGCCCCGGCCTGATCACTGCGGCCGACACCGCCCTGGTCGAGGCGGTCTGCCGGGTGGAAGCCTCCGCGTACAGCGAGGACGGGTTCGCCAACCGGCAGGAAGCCGCCGAGGTCGGTGTCTCGCGCACCACGATGATGGTCAAGGACGCGCAGCGGTTCACCGCCGCCCTGGTCCGTATGGTCGCCGCCGGCGGAGTCCTCACCACGTTGCACCCCTTGATGCTGCCGCTGCTCCTCCTCGCCGTCGTGCCTGCCGGTCTCGGTGCCGTGCTCTCCGCCCGGGTCGACTACGAGACGCACTACTCCAACGTCGGTGACCGCAACGTCCGCGGCATGATGCGCTGGTGGGCGACCACCTCCCGGCACGGTGACGAAGTCCGCGCCAACGGCATGACCGACTACATCGTGTACTGGTACCGCACGCTGTCCGAGCGCATCGACCGGCGCACCCTCACCGCTGCTCCTCGCATGCTGCGCATCGTGCTGGCGACCTCGGCCCTCGGCGGCGTCTTCCTCCTGGCCACCTGGGCCGCCCTCGCCTGGCTGGCCGCCACCGGACGCCTGGACCTGGCCGTCGCCGCCACCGCTGTCTTCGCCGTCCAGACCTCGTTGGCCGCCTTGTCCCAGCTCGTCATCAACGGCGCCGCGCTGTTCCACACCTCCCTGTATCTCGCCGACATGCGCTCATTCCTCGACCTCGCCGCCGAGCGCGCGCCCAAGCGCGGCGAGGTGAAGATCTCAGCACCGGTCGAAGAGATCCGTCTGGAGGATGCGGTCTACAGCTACCCCGGCAAGGAGCGGCCGGCCGTCGACCACGTCTCCCTCACTCTGCGCCGGGGTGAGATCCTGGCGATCGTTGGCGAGAACGGCTCCGGCAAGTCCACCCTCAGTCGGCTGATCACCGGAATCCTCCTACCCGACAAAGGCCACGTGGCCTGGGACGGAGTCGATCTGGCCTCCGCCGACCCAAGCAGTGTGTGGGCGCACACCGGCCTGGTCCCACAGATCTTCGCCCAGTGGCCCCTGCGCGCACGGGAGAACGTGACGCTCGGGCAGCCCCGCACCTTCCACGACGATCACGTGTGGGAGGCCATCGACGCCGTCGGCATGCGCACCGCGATCGAGGAGCTGCCCAAAGAACTGGACACACTCCTCGCCCGAGAGTTCTTCGGTGGCTCCGAGCTGTCCGGTGGGCAGTGGCAGAGGTTGGCCTGCTCTCGTGCGCTATACCGGCGCTCAGCACTGTTGATCCTGGACGAGCCCACCTCGCAGATGGACCCGCGGGGTGAGCACGACATCTTCGAGGAGATCAAGAGCATCGCCGCAGACCGCATCACGGTGGTGGTCACCCACCAGCTGGAGAACACTAAGATCGCCGACCGGATCATCGTCATGCAGAACGGCCAGATCACCGAACAGGGCCGCTACGAGGAACTCGCCAACGGCGGCGGGCTCTTCGCGGAACTCCTTGCCCTGGCCAAAGACCGCTGATCACCCAGCCCAGTCCACGATAGGCGAACGGCATGCCTATCGTGGACGCTCGTTGTAGCGGGCTGCGCCGCGCGCTGAACATGCTGTGTGAGGAGGCCGGCGCAGCCGCCCGCGAATGTGGCCACGGGCGCCTCTCTGTCCAGGTGTCGGATCGCGCAAGCACCGTACGGGCAGAGCTGTCCGACAGCTCTCCTAGCGTCGGTCGAATGGATGACAACGAAGAGGACCTGCACCGCGTGCAGATCACCGCCCGCGGCCCGAAGGTCGGGATAGAGCTCGACGGGAAGCGGGTTGACCCAGGAGCTTTCAAGGGCTATGCGATCAGCCAACAGGAGGGAGAGTCCCCGCAAGTCGTGCTGTACGCCGGGGACTGGACCGAGACGGTCTTCGAGGGACTGGCCCGTATCGCAGTGGCCGATGCCCTTGACCCTGGCCCGGCGGCTGCGGTCTTCCTGGCGGCGATCGATCCTGGGGAGTTGGAGCGCGCCGCGTTGGCCCGGCCCGACCTCGGCACCGGGCCGCGTTCGCTGACGGAGGCGATGCTCACCCAGCTCCAGGAGTGGGCTCGTGGCATTTGATGTAGAGGGAGCGCGGCGAGTCGTTGACCGCGTTCTCGACGACAAGCTGGAGGCGTGGCGGGATAGCGCGGGCCGTACGGACGACGTGCTGGACGAGAACACGGGCAGGCTGGTGCCACCGGCGCCGGATGAGGAACTGGTCTGGGACGGGCTCGGTGCGGTGATGTCGCTCGGCCGCCCGGCGATCACCCAACCCGTCGGAGGGGCCGTCGCCGTCGAGCCGCCGACCACCGATTACCAAGCGGTGCTACCCGTGGACGCACCTGCGTTGAGGCGTGACGATGTGATCCGCGTTGCCGGTTCGGTGCGTCGCGGAGGCCCCCGCGACCCGCTGTTGATCGGGCGCCGGTTCCGCGTCTCCGACGAGGCGGTCGGCACCTACAGCGTGGTGCGCATCGTGCGGGTCCAGGTGATCGACTGATGGCCGCAGCGAACCCGCACCCCAACGCCCACCCGGACGCGACCGCGTTCCGGGACCCGATCGCGCTGGCCGCCGCGCTGGCCCGGATGGGGCCGGCGGCCCGCGCCCGTACGCGGACGATCACCCGTCATCACGCCATGCTGCTTCGGGTCCGTATCCGGCAGAACGCGAGCGGCAGGCCAGGCCCTAACGTGATCACGGGGCAGTACCGCGCCTCGTGGGACGTGCGGATGCGGACTGGCGGCGGCGAGGTCACCGCCGAGGTTTTCTCCGATGCGCCACAGGCCAGGCGGCTGGAGTACGGCTTCGTCGGCGTGGACTCGATCGGTAGGCACTACCGGCAGCCGCCGTTCCCACACGTTGAGCCCGCGTTCCGGCAGACCGAACCGGCGTTCATCCAGGCTCTGGCGGACGGCGTGCTGCCGTGACCGCACGTCTGCCGGTCACCCGCGCGCTCGCCGCCCTGGTCGAGCACACCACCGGCCGCCCGTGCGGTATCGGTGAACTCCCGCGCGTGCAGGGGAAATCTGGCTGGGAACCCGCAGTCGCCCCGTACACCGTCCTCGACTCGCTGCCCGCTGAGTTCGGCGGACCGCCCCTGTGGGACTGGCACGCGGACGCGGCCTGGTCCTACCAGGTCACCTCGGTCGGAGAACGGGGCGACCAGGTCGAGTGGTTGGCCGACCGCGTCCGTGCCGGCGTCGTCGGCCGTACGGACGGCCATTGGACCCACGACCTTCTGATTTCCGAAGTGCGGGTCATCGACCGGGAGTTGACCTACGACGCCGGTGGGGAACCCTCAGTGTCCGCGGCAGGCGCTATCGTTTCCTACGTGCAGCGGGTCACGATCACTGTGACCCCGGCATGAAGAATTGCTTCTTCTGATCCTCACCGCGGAGGCCCGCGCGGACGCTAGGCCCCAGGCCAGGCGAACCCCCTTTGAACCTCAAGGGGCAGGGCCTCGGCACGGGACGCTGCCCCAGAAGTGGGAGCGGACCTGTGTCCACGAGCACGAAGAAGACCCAGACCCGATTTCTGCGGCGCGGCATTTCCAAGATCCTGTGGTCGAAGGATCTCAACGACCCGAAGTACCCCAGCCGCCGCGAGATCACCAACGCGTTCGGCCTGACCGATGCCGTCTCGGACATCGAGGGCTGGGCGCTGGAGAACGACCCGATCGAGACCCCCGACATGGGCTCGACCTTCAACAGCTCGATTCCGGGCAACGACAAGGCGGACAACTCCAGCCTCACCTTCTACGAGGACCGGTTCTCCGACGACATCGAGCAGCAGCTCCCCAAGGGCGCCAAGGGCTACGTCATCCTGCTCCGCAAGGGCGACCTCCCCGGTTCCCGCTCGGTCGACGTGTTTCCCGTCCAGGTCGCCACCCGCGCCGCGACCTACTCGACGGGCAACGAGGCCGCCAAGTTCAAGGTTGACTTCACGATCACCGACGAGCCGTCTCTTGACCGTCCGGTGCCGCAGGCGCACCCCCGGCCGCTGCCGGACGAGGACTGCGACGACGACCACGGTCACGGCCACCACGACCACGACGGCGACCACGTGGACGTGACCGTGGTCAGCACCACTAAGACCAAGACCGAGGCGACGGTCCGCGAGCACGACGCCGACGAGGGCTGATCATGTCGCGCCCTGCCCAGGCCAAGCGCCCGTCCCCCTCCGCCACGACGGCGGAGGGGGCGTGGTCGGACAAGATGGAACGCCTCCGCCGCCGGGCCCGCCCGCAGAACCGGCTGCGTATCTGCGACGACGCCGAGCTGCGCCAGCGACACGACGACGCCGAGCAGGCCGCCCGCCGTACCCGGTTCGTCGCCGAAGCCAATCCCGGTGACGACCTGGCCGAGCGCCAGGCCGCCGAGGCCGACACGGCACGCGAACAGGCCCTCCAGGCGCTCGATGCCGCCTCGGAGTTCCTGATCTTCCGTGCGCTGCCGCGCCCAGTGCTGGAGGAGCTGATTGCCCAGCACCCGCCGACCGAACAGCAGGCGGAGGAGGGGGCGATCTTCAATGCCGACACCTTCCCCGCCGCGCTCGTCTCGGCGGCCTCCGTGGACGGCATGAGCCGCGAGGAGGCCGAGGAGCTGCTGAACGGCTGGTCGGCGCCGGACGCGAACGCGCTGTGGGACGCGGCCTGGCAGATC
This sequence comes from Streptomyces sp. NPDC044064, assembly GCF_056434245.1. Classification (NCBI taxonomy): domain Bacteria; kingdom Bacillati; phylum Actinomycetota; class Actinomycetes; order Kitasatosporales; family Streptomycetaceae; genus Streptomyces; species Streptomyces sp. NPDC044064. Next base: position 79,897 of record NZ_JBWKFN010000002.1, on the reverse strand, counting down.
CAGCAGGAGAGCCGGGTCGAGCTGGGAAAAGGCTGAGCTGTGACGCCGGCCTGCGCGCGGAGCTGGAGCTGTGCGAGCGGTTCCAGATCCCGCACTCGCAGTTCCTCGGTGGCGACGGCCGCTGGTCCGACCTCGACCGCGCGAAGGCCCTGGCCTGGTCGGAGTGGCAGCGGGCGGTGTGCCCGGAGTGCAGCACCCGGCTGGAGGAGTGGGACCGCACCCGTGGTGGTGACCCCCACGCCTACGTCACCGACACCCTGCGCTGCCCCGGCTGCGAGCTGATCGAGCAGGAACGCGACCACGTCCCCCAGGACCGGTCCGGCTACGGCGTGAAGATCCAGCTCCTCCCGCGCGAGCAGTACGAACAGCGCCCCTGATCCACCCCCGCACCACGTAAGGAGGCCGCCGCGGTGGCCGGGTTCACCCTCACGGTCGCGATGCGCGCCGAGGTCCGCGACCTGATCGCGGGAACCCGTGCTGCCTCCGCACAGATGCGGACCCTGGGGGACCGTACCGACGCCGCGAATCGATCCCTGGCGCGATTGGATGCCAACGGGGCCCGCCTCGCTTCGCAGTTCGCCGCGCTGAATCGTTCCGCCCGCGGTGCCGTCGGTGAGCTGAACCGGATCACCGCCCGCGCCGGGGCCGCCCGTGCGGCGCTGCGCTCGGCGGGGGACGACGGCGCTCGGTCCATGTCCCGGCTCCAGCGGGCGACCGCCGGCGCCGGACGGCGCGGCATGTCCGCCACCAACATGCTCGCCGGTGGCGGCCTGCTGCTGGGCGCGGGCGAGATGATCCAGGAAGGCAACCGCTACCAGAAGCAGATGAATCTGTTCCGGGCGGTCACCTCGGCCACCGCCTCACAGATGAAGCGCGCCTCAGTCGTGGCGCAGGAACTCGGCAACGACCTGTCGCTGCCCGGTTCGACGGCGGCTGACGCCGCCGAGGGCATGGTCGAGCTGAGCAAGGCCGGTTTCAGGGCGGACCAGTCCATCGACGCTGTCCGGGCCTCACTCCAGCTCGCCTCGGCGGCCGACGTCAACGCCGCCACGTCGGCCAAGTACCTGGGCGACATCATGGACCAGTACGGTCTCGGCGCCGACCAGGCGGCACGCGCCTCGGACACCCTGGCTGCCACGGCCAACAACGCCTCGGGCTCGATCACCGACATCTACTACTCGATGCGGTACGCCGGGCCCGTCGCCAACGCGCTTGGCGTCTCGCTCCAGGACACCGCCGCCGCGGTCGGCATGCTCGGCAAGAGCGGCATCCTCGGGCAGACCGCTGGAACGAGCCTGCGGGGAATCTTCGCGAACCTCGCGGCGCCGACCCCCCAAATGCAGGGCGCTCTCAAGGACTTGGGCATCGACGCCTGGGACGCCGAGGGACGATTCCGCGGGCTCCGGGTTGTCATCGACGGTCTCTCCAAGGCCGAACACGACCTGTCTCAGAAGGACTTCACCGCCGGAGTCACCAAGGCGTTCGGCAAGCCCGCGCTCAGCGGCGCGGCAGCTCTCGCCCACCAGGGAACCGAGTCCTTCGACGCGCTGTCGGTGGCGGTGCGCCAGACCGGTGCTGCCGCGACCATCACCGCCTCGCGCGGCCAGGGCCTGACCGGCGCGATGACCCAACTGCGCACCCAGGCGCGGCAGACCGGTCTCGCGCTGTACGACGGCATGGCACCTGGCCTGGAATGGGTGACGCGCCTGCTGACCCGCGGCATGGCCGGTGCAACGCCGTACCTGACCACTGCGCTGGAGTACGGGCGCAACCTCGCTGTGCTGTACGGGCCCGAGCTGAAGGCCAAGACCAGCGCAGGGCTCGGCGGGCTCATCCATGAGGCCCAGGCGCTGATCGGCCCGCTGAAGGAGCTGGGTGAACACACGCTGGCCACCGGCCTGAACCTGCTGATCAACGCGGGCCGCACGCTCGGCGACGTTCTGCGCAACGCCGCCGACGGCGCAGAGCCGATCCTGAAGGCCATCTCCGGAATCGGACAGGACGGCGGCGCCGCAGCCGGCACGCTCGACATCATCGCGACCGTCGCCAACTTGGCGATGGACGCGGTCTCCGGACTGTCCGCCGTGCTGGTTCCCATCGGCCATGTCGTCGGTGGTCTCGTCAGCGCCTTCGGTGCGCTGCCCGCCCCCATCCAGTCGGCGGCCCTGGCGATGCTGCTGTTCCGCCGTGCGCAGCCGGGCCTGACCAACCTCGCCAACACCGTCACCGGCCCCGTGCGCAGCGGCTTCACCAGCTTCAACCAGCAGATGCGGGTCCAGCAGAGCCTGGCCGCGAGCGCGGGCGTATCGCTGTCCCGGTACGGGGCGGCGTGGGCCGCGGTGCAGGCCCGCGTCGGCTTCCTCGGCAACATGACCGCCGCGTTCCGCAGCGCGAACGGCGCGGGCGTGACGTTCATGGGGACGATGAACGGAGTGACCCGCGCCGCCGGTTCGGGCCTGCGCTCGGCCATGTCCGGCATCTCCGGTGCGCTGGGCGGGCCATTCGGTATCGCGATGGCCGGAGTCTCCGTCGGCCTGGGGCTCCTCGCGGCCCGCCAGCAGCGCGCGGCACAGGCAGCCGCCGAGCACCAGTCCCGGATCTCCTCCCTGACCTCCGCACTGCGGGAGTCGGGCGGCCAGATCAACAGCAACGTACGCGGGCAAGCCGCTCAGGTCCTGCTCGACACCAAGGTCAGCCAGGGCCAGCTGACCAAGGTGATGGAAGACGCAGGAGTGTCGGTGGCCTCCCTGACCGACGCCTACCTCGGCCAGGGCACGTCCCTGGACGCGCTGCAGAAGAAGCTCCAGGCCACAGCCGACCAGAACAAGGAGTACGTCGACAAGGTCGGCGGGAAGGTGAGCACCCTCGAATACACCGACGTCGGCCAGCAGTACAAGGACGCCGCCGACGCCCTGGGCAGCGTCAAGGGTGAAATGTCCGAGTCCATCAAGAACGCGAAGGAACTGGCCAAGGCCACCAAGGGCGCGGGCGACGGCACCTCGGCGTACGACCGCCTCAAGGGCGCGGTCGGCGGCCTCGCCGACGAGACCGCCGACGCCGACACCCGCACCCGCTCCCTCAAGAGCGCCCTCGACCTGCTGTCGGGCGGCCAGATCTCCCTCCAGGCCGCGAAGGCCAAGGTGAACAGCGCCGTCCTCGACCTGAAGGAGGGCGGCAAGAACGTCAACCGAGACCAGGGCTACGGCGGCAAGCAGCTCGTCAATGAGGACAAGACCCTCAACACGACCACGCGCAACGGCCAGCAGCTCTACACCCAGCTCACCTCCCTGTCCGACGCGGCGGCCGACGCTTCCGTCGCCACCTTCGACCTGGCCAAGCGCAACGGTGAAACCCTGCCCGCCGCGCTCTCCAAGGCCCGCGGGGAGATGAGCCGGGCACGAGCAGAGGCGATCCGGGCCGCCCGCGGCTACGGACTGACCAAGGCTCAGGCCGAGGCCGTTGCCGACAGCCTCGGCCTGCTGCCCTCCAAGGTCAGCCTCCTGCTCCAGACCAAGGGCATGGACTCCACCCTCGCCAACCTGATCGCCGTGCAGGCCGAGTTCCACCGGCTGCCGAAGGCGAAGATGATCAAGGTCGACTCGCTCAGCGACGGCGCACAGAAGAAGCTCCGCTCGCTGGGCTTCACGGTCAAGACGGTGCCAGGCACCCGGCAGATCAAGATCACCGCGCCGACCGCTGGAGCGAAGAAGAACCTGGACATCTTGATCGACACGCTCGGCCGGACCCCGAGCAGCAAGAACGTGAAGGTGTCCGCCGCGACCGCCGCGGCGATCAAGAGCATGGAAGCCGTCCAGGCGAAGATCCGAGCCACGCCGGGCGCGAAGTCCGTCGTCGTACGGGCACCGACGGCCGAGGCCCGCAAGCAGCTGGAGGCGCTGGGGTTCCGGATCGAGAAGGTGCCCGGATCGAAGAACGTCAAGGTCAGCGTGCCCACGGGCGGACCGCGCAAGGCGGCGGACTCTATCCAGCAGCGCATCGATGCCCTGCGCGGCAAGGAAGTCACGGTCACCACCCGGCACGTCTCGATCTTCAGCCAGCTCGCCGAGCAGAACACCAACATCGCGGACGCTATCCGGCGCCAGGCCGACGCCCAGGCCCGCGCCGCCAAGAAGCACGCCGATGGTGCTGTTGTCGACTACTTCGCCGATGGGGGCATCACCGGCGGGCCGCGCCGGGAACGACACGTCGCGCAGATCGCACCGGCCGGGAGCTACCGCATATGGGGGGAGCGGGAGACCGGCGGGGAGGCTTACGTGCCTTTGGCCGCCGCCAAACGCGAGCGGAGCAAAGCGATCGTGGAGACCGTGGTCGACCGGTTTGGCGGACAGGTCGAGTGGTACGCCACCGGCGGCGTCCGGGGCGCCCGAGGCCGCGACTACAGCCCGATGCTCGCTGGCTCCTTCAAGCAGGCCCGCAGCGTCGCGGCCATGGCGGGCGTCGTGCGCTCCTTCGACCTTCGCACCGGCAGCGACCGTGCCCGCACCCGCGTGGTCGACGCCCGCGCCGGCGGACGCGTCCAGGTCGTCGTGGTGCGCGAGCAGCAGCCGCTGATCGGCTCGATGCCAGTCACCGTCACCGACAGCGGAGCCACCCCCGAGCAGATCGGCACCGAAATGATGCGCACCCTGCGCAACGCGCAGCGAGGCGGGAGAGTTTGAGATGAGCACAGCCAAGAAGCAGAACCCGCCGCAGCTGGCCCCGTGGCAGTACGAGATCGGCGGTGTCGTCCTGGGCACCGGGAGCTACGTCCCGATCGGCGACATCGAAGGGCTCGGCTCGCCCGCGACACGGCCGCAGGACGCCGACAACCCGAACGGCGAGGGCTCCTCCTCGGGCAGGGACTTCTACGGTCCGCGCCCTATGCGCTTCGAGGCGGGCATCAAGACGCCCGGGGACCCGGTGAAGGCCGCCGAGATCCTCGCCCGGCTGGAACGGGCACTGGACACCCCCGACGCGCGAACCAGCCCGGACGGCCGTCACGTTCTGCGCGGCCGGTGGCCCGGACACTCAACGCGCCGTCTCTACGGGCGGCTTCGCCGCATGGAGGCCACCAGCACCGCTACCGCCGTGCACGGATGGATACCCCTGGACATCGAATTCGTCGGCCTGGACAGCCCGCGCTGGTATGAGGACGAGGTGTCGAAGCTGACGCTCGGCCTCGACCAGGCCGCCCACGCGACCAGTGCCGACCGCACCGTTGACGAGGCGGTGGGCCGCGCCAGCGGCTGCCGCCCCTTCGAGCCGGAGCGTCGCCCGGCCGACGATAGGCCCGGCTGGGTCACCAACCACGGGGACGTGCCGACCTACCCGAGCCTGCGTGTGCACGGACCGGTCACCGCCCCGCGGATCTGGAACAGCGCCACCCGCCGCGTCCTCGAACTCGACCTGTCGCTGCGCGAGGGCGAGTGGGTGGAGCTGGAGACCCGGCCCAACACCTGCTGGGCCCTGCGCAACGGCACCGTCAACGTCGCCAACGACCTGAGCCCCGCGAGCCGTCTCGACCTGTTCACGCTTCCGCCCGGTCGGTCCGAAATCGCCTGGACCGCGACCGACCCGTCAGGCACCGCGCGCCTCGAGGTGGCGTGGCGGTCCGCGTACACCACCCTGTGAACGGAGCACTCGTGACGCTGCAACCCCCCATGATGGTGCGCGGGGCCGACCACTCGGCCCGTGCGATGCGCCTGATGATCCGCGACCTCGCCCGCGGCCGGCAGGGTGTCGCCGAAGGCGAGGACCTGAAGGTCCGGCCGCTGGAGACCCCCGGCCCCGGTATCCGCGTCGGTGACGGCTCGGCCCTCATCCACGGCGCCCGGCCGTGGCAGGGGGCCTATACCCAGAGCAACATCGGTGACGCCAGGGTCGATGTCGAGCCCACCGGTGCGTTCGCACGGACCGACCTGATCGTCCTGCGGATCGAGGACCCCGAGTGGGAAGGAGAACGCGACCCCCACACGCAGGAGATCGGCTACTTCCACGTCGTCAAGGGCGTGGCCCATGACGCTACCGCCGTGCCCGCGGACATGACCGGCCTCGTTCTGGCCCGCATCGCTCTGCCGCGCAACACTGCGGCGATCACCGCCGGGATGATCACCGACCTGCGACAGCTCGCGAATCCGCGCACCGAGCGCATCCTGCGCACCGTGCACCCGACGAAGACGGAGGAGGTGCCGGGCAAGCACGGCCAGTGGGCGGCATGGCCGCAAGAAGCCGCCTGGGATCTCGACGTCCCAGCCTGGGCGACGACGGCCACCGTCGTCGTCACGCTGTCCGGCCTGCGCTCGGAGGCGGGGTCGGTGTACGCCGAGCTGCGCACCCGCCTCGGGGAGCGCGCCGCAGCGCCGACCGTCGTGGACGACGACGGGACCACCACCCGCCGCTCCAGCGCGACCCTGGCCGACACCCTCGCCGTGCCGCCCGCCTACCGGGGCACCCGCCAGCGCCTCGCCGTCGAGATCAACCAGAACGACAAGTACGGGGACGGCAAGTTGACCGTGGCCAAGGGCACCACGGCCGTGCTCGACATCGCCTTCACAGAAGGGCCTGCGTGACGATGGCCAATTACCGCTACATCGTCGTGCGGGCCGCGACGGGTGACGTCCTGCACTGGAACCTGCCGCTGAGCGAAGTGGAGTACGGCCCGGAGATATCCGGCCCCGGCTCTCTGAAGGCGAGCTTGCCGACCGCGCTCCGCCGCTCGCTGAGCGACACGCTCGACGCCGGCGACACGGTGCTGCTGGTCGAGCGCAACGCCCGCCTCGACTGGGGCGGCATCCTGTGGCGCGCCGAACCGGAGGGCAACACCCTGCCCGTCGAAGCGTCCGGCTTCACCAGCTACCTCCACCGCCGATTCGACCTGCACGGCAACCTCGACGGCCGCGGCCCGTACATCGAGGCAGACCCCTGCCAGGTGATCCGCGACGTGTGGGCCTACGCCCAGTCCCAGCCGGACGGCGACCTCGGCGTGAGCGTGGACGACACGAAGTCGAAGGCGAAGACCGGCACCGCCAAGGACCCGTACACCACCTCCAAGACCGACCCGCGCAACCTCGGCGACATGGTGGACGAGGTGGCCGAGATCGACGACGGCCTGGAATGGTCGGAGTCGGTTACCTGGCGCGGGCGCCGGGCCGAGCGGCGCATCCTCCTCGGCGCACCTCGCCTGGGGTGGCGCCGGGAGGACCTGACGTTCACCACCGGCGCGAACGTCGTCGGCACGCCGCACGTCATCAAGGACGCCGACTCCTACGCCCAGTGGGTCATCGGCCTCGGCGCGGGCGAGGGCAAGAAGCGCAAGGTCGTCGTGGACGGCGTCCGCAACGGCCGCCTTCGACTGGAACACCGGCTGGAGACCAGCGAGAAGAATGAGGCGAAGCTGAAGCAGCGGGTCCGCCGCGAGCGGCTGGCTCGGCAAGTGCTTCCCTCGCTGACCGAGCTGGAGATCACCGACCACCCCGCGGCTCCCATCCACGCACTACAGGTCGGGGACGACGTGCGGGTCCGCCTGTTCGAGCCCCATACCGAGTTCGACGGCTGGTGCCGGATCGTCGGGTGGACGGTGCGGCCCGGCGAAGGCGAGACCGCGGAGCGCGTGACGCTGAAGCTGGAGCGCACGAACAAGCCCGAGGACGAGGCGGGCGAGGGAGAGGAGCAGTAGATGCCGGACACGATCGCCACCCTCGGCCGCCGACTGGCCAAACTGGAGCGGAGGGTCACCACGCTGGAGCGCGCCCGCCGCGCCCCGTACCCGGAGTGGCGGGACCTCCCGCTCACCGGAGACACCGCCGTCCCGGACGAGGACCAGCCACCGCAGTTCCGCGCCAACCCGTGGAACACAACGGAGTTCTGCGGCCGGATCGGCCTGACCGCCGGCCAGGCAACGGACGAGCAACTCGTCGCGCTGCTGCCGGAGGGGTACTGGCCGGAAGCGCCGCGCACGGTCGACGTCGCCTCCGACGCCGCGCGCCGCGCCCTCCAGCTCGACGTCGACCCCAAGGGCCTGGTGCGGCTGCGTGTCCAGGGCGGCGGCAGCGTCCGAGCGACCTGGGTCAGCCTCGACGGCACGACGTTCCGCACCGACCACGACGACTCCTGACCGGCGGTGCTGCGGCCCCAGCCGGAGCACCGCCGGTAGCATGACGCCCGGGTGACCCTCCACCCGCTTCGCACTCCCGAGGGACCGGACCGCCGCGGCGGCCACGGCCGACTGCCATCCGGCGCAGGGGAGATGGACGAAGCGCGTGGCTACACCGCTGAGCGCGGACAGGTTCTTGTCCGTACTGAAGGGCGCCGGGCTCGGCGTGGTCGAGCACGGGAAGTGGCGCACCCACAACCGCAACACGCACGGCAACTGGGGTCCCGCGAACGGGATCATGATCCACCACACGGGGCCGTACAGCTCCGAGAAGGACATGGTGGAGCTGTGCCGAACCGGCTATGAGGACTTGCCGGGACCGCTGTGTCACGGCGTGATTGACCGCTCCGGCACCGTCCACCTGGTCGGCTACGGACGGTGCAACCACGCCGGGATGGGTGACACCGACGTTCTGCTCGCCGTCATCGCGGAGAAGACGACTCTTCCGCGCGACAACGAGGCGGATACCGACGGCAACCGGCACTTCTACGGTTTCGAGTGCATCAACACCGGCAGCCAGCCGTGGCCGGCGGCCCAGCTCGATGCGATGGCTCGGGCGGCGGCGGCCATCTGCCGCGCGCACGGCTGGAACGAGCACTCCGTCATCGGTCACAAGGAGTGGCAGCCGGGCAAGCCTGACCCCGGTGGCATCGACATGGACGACTTCCGCGCCCGCGTCGCCCGGCACCTCAAGAACGACGGCAAGCCGAAGCCCGACCCCAAGCCGAAGCCGAAGCCGGACCCGAAGCCCAAGCCGAGGCCGACGCCGAAGTATGCGGCATACCCAGGTGCCCAGTTCTTCCGAGAGGGGCGTTCCTCCCCGGTGATCGCCGCCATGGCGAAGCGGCTGGTCGCGGAAGGGTGCGACTCCTACGACACCCCGCCCGGCCCGGTGTGGAACGAGGCGCACCGCCGCTCCTACGCGGCCTACCAGATCAAGCGGGGCCACCACGGTGCCGACGCCGACGGGATTCCCGGCCCGCAGACCTGGGCGGATCTCCGCGTTCCGCATCAGGCCAGTGCCGACCCGGCCTCTACGACCCCGAACCAGGAGCACGATCCGATGCCGCAGGCCCTTGCCGATGTCGCTGAGCGCACCATCGCCACCTACCTTCAGTCGCTACTGGGCCTGATGGCCGCCTCCAGCACAACGGACATGGTGTCGTTGTCGGCGTGGCAAGCCGCCGCGGTCTCCGCGATGCCCGCTGCGCTCAGTGCGCTGAAGTCCACGCTCGGCACCGTGCTCGGAAGGCCCGGCACGGCGTCGTGGCTGCCGATGAAGCGTGACCCCGCTACCCCCAAGCACTGACCGGCGAATGAGAGGAGAGGAGGAGACCGTGCCGGAGGGACAGGTCGCGCTCGCGCTGGCCGAGCTGCGCCAGACTCTGGAGGTCGGGTTCGCCCGCATCGACGGCCAGCTGGCCCTGCTCGTGCAGCGCAGCGACCAGACGGACAAGGCTCTGGAGGAGCTGGAGCAACGAGTGGCCGCGCTGGAGAAGACACGGTGGCCGCTGCCGACCGTCGCGGTGCTGGCCAGCATCACCGCCGTAGTGCTCACCGTGGTCAGCCTCGTGCGGGCGTGAGACGCCCCTGGGTGGGCTAGGAGGTGCTGTCCGACAGCGCACATAGCGTGAGGACGCATTGTTCCTGCGGCCATGGGGGTCACGATGGATACGACACACCTGCTCGTCACCGACCTGGAGGTGGACACCACGCTCGCGGACCAAGCGGTCCCGCCGGCGATCCGCGCGGTGTGGCAGTTGATCTGGGAGTCAGAGGTCGGGCTGGATGAGGTCCTGGCGTTCGATGTGCCGGACGCGGAGTTGGATGACCGCCTCGTCGTCATCCGGCACGCCAAGGAGGGCGGTGTCCTCGAGGCGGGGGTCACCGCCTCTGCGGCCAACGTGCTCCGTGAGCTGATTGGGGCGCGTACCGAGGGGCCGCTGTTCACCGTGGACGGGCGGCGGTTGACCAAGACCGCGGCGGCGGCAGCTTTCCGGAAGGCGAGCGGCGGGCGCACGATCCACGCTCTGCGGCTCACGCGGCAGATGAAGGCGAGGCGTCCCGCCCGGCTCAGCGCCCGAGCAGGGCAGCCGGAGGGGAAGTCCGCGTGAGGCGCGCGGAAATGCACACGGCCCCCGCCGAAGCGGGGGCCGTTTGGCCTCTTGGAGAAGACCGCCGCCACCATAGCAGCGTCTCGCCGGCGTGCGCGTGCGGCTACGCTGCCCTCTGCATCCAGGACGGACAGCGGAGGACGGGGATGAGCCGGCACGAGCCCAAGCCGTACTTGGTCGGGCACCAGGAGTTCGCCGCGCTGTACCGCGTCGATCCGAAGCAGGTCGCGCAGTGGCTGGCCCCGAGCCGGGGCGTGCTGGACCCAGAGACCTCCATCGTCGTCAGCGGGGTGCGGTACTGGCCGCTCGGTTTCGCGGCCAGGTGGGGCGCGACGACCGCGCGGTTCCGCCAGGTCGACCTCGACGTCAAGGCGCGGATCATCGCGGAGCAGGGCAAGGGCTGGGAGCCGGACCTGGGAGATGAGCTGCCGCCGATCGTCGGCCAGCAAGAGGTCATCGAGATGTTCCACCTGCCCGCACAGGGCAACCTGGCGACGACCATCGCGACAGGGCGGTTCCCGGAGCACGACTGGCTGCTCTCCGGGTCGATGCTCTGGATGCTGGACACCGTCCTGGAGGCAGTTCCCCAGCTCCGCGAAAGCGCCAGGGGCCTGCCATGGGATGTGGACGAGGACGTCGCTGCCGCCTTGCGTAACGGCACGTACGACGGTCCCGGCAGCCGCGTCCTGACCCGAGGCCGTCACGCCCGAAAGGCCCTCTGACCTGCGCAGAAACTGTACTTAGCCCCGAAATGCGAATAAGATATATGTAACCCCCTTCGGGGGTTCGGATTCGCCAAGGAGGCAGCAGTGCAGTTCATCGCCACGCAGGATGGCGGAGAGGTCGCCATCATGGACGCCCGCGAGGCCCTGGTCATGGAGGGTGCCCTCTCGCTCTACGTCCTGAAGCATCCCGACTCGAACGTCGCCATCGGCGCTCTGCGGGCGGCGTCGGCGGCCAATGAGGCGCGCGAGGCCCGCATGGACGACGCGGCAGAGCGGGCCTCCGCCTGATGCGAGGCGGGGTGCGAAGTCGTCCCGGTAGCCGGTGGGGTTGATCATCTGTCCGCCGACCCGCAAGATAGGTGACATTCTTGAAAGATGTCATCAGGGGGTGGGTATTGGCAGCCGTCCAGGACGAGATACCGGGCCTGGTCATCCACACCGTGAGGCAGCCGGAGGGCCAGCCCGCGTCGATCCAGGCTCAGTTCGAGACGTTCCACCAGCTCAACCCCTGGGTGCTCCGCGCCCTGGAGGCGTTGACCGCCGACTACTTGGAGCGCGGCGCAAGTCGCGTCGGGATCGGGATGCTCTTCGAGGTCCTGCGCTGGCGGTACGTCATGGCGACCGAGGGCGACGAGTTCCGCCTCAACAACAACTTCCGCAGCCGGTACGTCCGGTTGCTCATCGAGCGCCACCCCGAGTGGGCGCGCGCATTCGAGGTCCGCAGCCTGCGGACCGACTGACTCTTGGAGAGATCGTGACCGACGACCCATCCGCCGAGCCCGCCATCGTGGAGGGCACGGTGGTCGAGACCGCCCGAACGGCCAGCCCCGCCGTCCGGCCGAGCGCCATTGTTCTGCGCGCCGGCCAGGACGAGTTCGACCACAAGCAGCTCTCGACGCTGGCCCTGATCAGCCCCGGCCTGTCCGGCGCCCCGCGCGGCCACCTGGCGATGTTCTTCCACTACTGCGTACGGACCGGACTCGATCCGTTCGCGCGGCAGATCTACATGATCGGCCGCACCAACTGGAAGGCGGCCGACAACCCTGACGAGCCCGAGAAGACCTGGACCATCCAGACCGGGATCGACGGCTTCCGCACCGTTGCCCACCGGGCGGCGGCGAAGGCCGGGGAGTCCATCTCCTACGAGGACACCGTCTACTACGACTCCGAGGGCAACGCCCACGACGTCTGGCTGTCCAAGGCGTACCCGTCGGCGGTCAAGGTCACCGTCGTGCGCGGTAGCGCGCGCTTCCCGTTCATCGCCCGGTGGGACGAGTTCGCCCCGACGTACTACGACCGCAAGGCGGGCGCATACGTCGTGGCGAAGATGTGGCAGCAGATGCCCGCTCACATGCTCCGCAAGTGCGCCGAAGCCGGATCGCTGCGCATGGCTGCGCCGCAGGACCTGTCCGGCGTGTACGTGGACGAGGAGATGGAGCGGGCTGACGCCGAAGCTGTCGTGCGCGAGGCGGAAGAGGCGACCCGACGGCTGCGCGAGGCCGCCGGACTCGAAGCGGGCGGCGGCAAGGAGGGCAAGGCGGGCAGCGAGCCTGCCGGCACCCAGGAGGAGGGCCAGGGCGACGGCGTGGACAAGCCCGCACCGAAGAAGCGGGCACGTGCCGCGAAGAAGGCCGACCCGAAGCCCGAGCCGGAGTCGGCCCCTGAGCCCGACCAGGCCGACGAGGCCCCCGCCCTGGCGAAGCGCGCACCGCGGAAGCGCACCGCCGCGTCCCGCCGCGCCGCCTCCTGACCCTGACGACACCGGGTGCCGCCCGCTGTCGGCGGGCGGCACCCCATCCTCTTGGAGAACACCGTGACCACCATGGCCATCGCGCCCGACCGGCCGGTCAGCCTGTGGCCCGCCGCTCACGCGGCGGACGCACGCCGTCCCCGTTCCCAGCAGACAAAGCTCGGCGCCAGCGACACCGTATGCGCACGCCGCGCCGGGTACCTTCTGCACGGCCGGACCCCCACCGACCTCGGTGAGAAGCGCAAGGCGATCCTCGGGACCTGGCTGCACGCCGGGATACTCGACGCCGCCCGCGAGGAGTACGGCTGGCTCGTCGAGCGCCGCGTCGAGGACCAGACTGTCCGGGGCCACATCGACGCCGTTCAGCTCGACCGCGCCACCGCCGCCCGTCTCCCGAAGCGGCTGCGCCCCACACTCCCTGCCGAGGAGACGACCGTCGAGGACGTGAAGACCAAGAGCACCTACCAGTGGGACAGTGTCCTGCGGTACGGGGCGAGCGAGGCCGAGCTGCGACAGGTGTACCTGTACGCCGACCTGCTCGGCGCCGAGGGCTTCGCCAGCGTCCGGGGTCAGCGCCAGCTCGCCCGCCTCGGGCCGGTGCCGGTCGCCCGAGTCCGCTTCAGGTTCATCAACCGGGACAACGGCGACGACCACGTCCAGGAGATCGCCTACGAGGCCGACCGTGCGCGCCGCGCCCGCTGGTGGGTCCAGCAGGTGCGCTCGGCCGCCTCTCCGGAGGAGTTGCCCCGCACGTTCCAGGGGCCGGGCATCTCCGCGATCTGCGACCACTGTCCGTTCCGCACCGCGTGCTGGGGGCCGCTCGTCGCCGGGCGTTCGCCGCAGAGCCTGCTCATCCACGACGACGGGGAGCGCGCCAAGGCGCTGACCGAGTATGCCAAGGTCTCCGAGCAGATCAAGCCGCTCAAGGAGCGGCAGAAGTTCCTGCGCGCCCAGCTCGACGGCTCCGAGCCCGGCGTCTACGGCGACAACGCGTTGAAGTGGAGCGGCGGCAACCCGACCAAGGTCGATGACGTCGAGGCGATGGTCGCGCTGTACCGCCGGGCGGGGCTTGAGGTGCCGATGGCCCCGGACGCCGCGGCGATGAAGGCGACGCTGAAGGAGGTGGGCATCCCCGTGCCCACGCGCCTCGACCACGACCGGCGGACCGCGGTGAGCATCAACGTCACCGCGTGCAAGAAGCCCTGATCGCCAGGTGCGCGGGCGCTGGGTTGGCGTGCTCCGCGCCCGCGTGGGGCGGCAGGACCCGGACGCAATCACGGAGAGGTGCCGGTGAGCATCCAACTGATGGTGGTCGCTGCCTACTTGCCGAAGGAGGTGATCAACACCACGCAGAAGCTGGTCCTCATGAAGATCGCGGACTCGGCCGACGACCAGTCGAGGCTCGCCCGGCCGGGCCTGGAACGGATGATGGCCTGGGCCGGTGTGGGCGAGAAGCAGGTCATCACGGTGGTGACCCAACTCGTCGGGCTCGGCCTGGTCGAGCGAGTCACCATCGGTCGCGTAGGCCGCCGTGCCGAGTACCGCGTGTTCCCGCACGGCGTGCCGCCGATCCCGTCGACCGAGGAGCTGATCGAGCGGCGCCGTGCGGCGCAGCGCGCCCCGACCAACCCCCGGCTGGCCCGCAAGACCCCACGCCGCAAACCGTCGTCGGCGGCCCGTACGCAGCAGGACGTCGCCGCGCGGGAAGAGGCGCGGGCCGCTGCAGGAGCGACTTCCGGGCCAGGGTTGCCCCGGGGGAACCCTGCGGGGGCCGAGGGCAGGGTTGCCGAAGGGGAACCCAGTGGGTTGCCGCAGGGAAACCGGGCGGGTTCCCCTGGGGAAACCCCTTCTCTTCCCTCTCCTTCCTCTTCTCTTCCTTACCCCCCTTCCCCCACGGCTGGCGCCGCAGGGGAGCCGGGGGCGGGGCAGGAGGAGGAGCAGCGTGCGGGCTGCCCGAAGCACGCCGAACCGGTGGCGAACTGCCGGGGTTGCGGTACCAACCCGCGTGCGGGGCGCGAGCAGGCGCGACGCGAGGCGGCCGACCGTGAGCGCCGTGGCCAACAGGACTGGCTCAGGGAGTTCTTCGCCGAGCAGGAGCGGCGCGTTGCGGAGATGGACCCTCAGGCGCTGGAGATGGCCCGCCAGCGAGTGAGGGACCTGGCCCGCATGGGGCGTGAGGCAGGGGCCAACTCCCGGCGCGGAGCAGGGCGTTCACGAGATCGGAAACATTGACGCCCAGGTGTGCGCCATTAAGATATAAGCATGAGTTCGGAACTGGTCGAACTCACCAACCTCTTGGAGACCGTCTTGACCGACACACTCACCACCACCCCGGCCCCCGACGCCTACGTCGTGGTCGCCGAAGTGATCCATGGATCGCACCTCCCTCCGCGCCTCGGTCGCGGCCTGTACTGCTCGGCCGAGTGCGCCGAGCACGGCGTGCACGAACTCGTCGGTGAGCTGGCCAAGGAGGAGGGCGGCAGCGGCTTCGCCCTGCCCTATGAGGGGCGGACGATCGGCTGCGTCGTCACCCACGGGGGCCGGATGTGGGCGGTGCAGATCCTCGCCCGCAGCGAGCTGCCCACCGGCTGACACTCGCGCCACATCAGATAGGTGACATTTTTCAACGGCGGGTGCGCATTCTGTGCGCCCGCCGTGCACACCCTCTTGGAGAACGGCACATGACCACCACGATCGCGGCTCTGCCCGACCACAACAGCACCACTGACCCCCTGTGGCAGGAACTCTTCCGCCGCTACAGCCACGTCATCAGCCCGCTGCGCTACGCGGGCTGGGTCACCGACATGGAGACCTGCGGCGGCGAGTTCTTTGTCCGCGCCGACCTGCGCGACGGCACGGAACTGATCATCGCCTCCGAGCACAGCCTGCCCGCCGACCCCGCCGAAGTGCAGGGGTGGAACGTCGTCCGCCAGAACGTGCAGGACCCGAGCCAGCACACCGTCCTGTACGACTCCACCCCCAACGGCCCGCAGCGCCACCACGGCAACAGCCTCATCCCGCCGATGGTGCGCATCGACGCCCTGGACGTGCCCAGCCGAGGGCCCCGGCTGATCGTCTCGGCCACGCACATCGCCCCGTACGGCGCCAGCCACAACCAGGTCGCCGGGACCGAGGGCGCGGCGATCGCTGTCGCCCGCCACTCGGAGTGGTCGCAGCGGCTCACCGGCGATGAGGGCTACCGCCGCGTCTGGCAGCGAAGCGAACGCGAGGGCTACCCGCTGTCGGTGTTCGAGAGCGCCGGACACATCACGACCGTCCGTGTCACCCGCAGCGATGACTGACCGGCCGCGCAGCGCACCACGCCCCACCGGGGGCGCGGACCGGTGATCTGGCTGCTGATCGTGTGCGCCCTCGGACTGCTGGGGTTCACCGCCCTCGGCATCGAGGACAGCCGCCACCACCGCGCGTTACGCGCCACCGACCAGTCCTGACCACGGCCGCCCGGCCCGCCCACCGGGCCGGGCGGCCCCGCCTCTTGGAGACCACGACCTTGCCCCGATCTATCCACCTGCTCTGCGGAGCGGGCGGAGATGGCCAGGGTCTGCTCGAAGCCGGATTCGAGCCGATCCTCGGCATCAATCACTGGCAGACCGCGATCGACACCTTCTCGATCAACCACCCGACCGCGTCGGCTCGCTGCGCCGACATCCAGAACTACCCCATGCGCTGGCTCCCCAAGGCCCTGGTGCTCTGGGCCTCGATCATCTGCACCGAGGTCAGCCCCGCCGGCGGGCGGAAACGCCCCGACCCCGTGCAGGACGCCCTCTTCGAGGAAGAGGAGCAGTGGCGCGAACTGCCGCCCGAGGCCTTCGAGATGACCCGAGTGACCGCCTGGTGCGTGCTGCGCGCTGCCGAGGCGAAACGGTTCCCCTGCGTCGTCGTGGAGAACGTCGTTGAGTTCATCACCGACTGGCTGTTGTTCCCCGAGTGGATTCGCGCGATGAAGAAGCTCGGCTACCGGGTCCAGATCGTTTCGGTGTCCTCCGCGCACATCGGCTCGGAGACCAATGCGTACGCCCCTCAGTGGCGCGACCGCGTGTATCTGGTTTTCACCCTGTCCGGCATCCGCCGCCCCGATCTTGCGCCGCGCCCGCTGGCCTACTGCGTGGAGTGCGGGCGGGACGTCAAGGCGCGCCAGAGCTGGCGCGACCCGCGGGTGAAGGTGGGCAAGTACCAGCAGCAGTACGACTACCGGTGCCCGAACACCCGCTGCCGACACGCCCTGGTGGAGCCGTATGTCCGGCCCGCCTCCGACGTGATCCTTTGGGACAACATCGGCCAGCGGATCGGGGACCGCACCAAGCCGCTGGTGCCCAACACCATGCGGCGGATCGCGGCCGGTCTGGACAAGTTCCCCTACAAGCCGTCCGTGGTCACGCTCACCCACGGCAAGGACGGAACGGACCGGGCCTTCTCCCCGCACGCCCGGCCGCTGCCCACCCGCACGGCCAAGCTCGGCGAAGCCCTCCTGGTGCCGGTCGGCGGCTCGTGGAACGACACTGCGACCTCGGCGGCCGAGCCGATGCGCACCCGCACCACCCGCGACAGCGAAGCCCTCGTCACGGTGGACCCGTTCATCGTGGAGTTCCGCAACAACTGCGACGCCGCGCCGATCGACGCTCCGCTCAGCACGATTGCCACGGCCCGCCATCACGGCCTGATCGTGCCTGATGGCGACGTGCGGACCAGGGCTCGCAACACCCTGGTCATCCCGTACCGCAAGGCGTCGCCGAAGACCGCGGCCGGGCCGCTGCACACCCTTTCCACCCGCGACTCGGCGGCGATCGTGCGCAGCGCCCCCGCCATCGAGGACTGCTACTTCCGGATGCTTCAGCCCCGCGAGCAGTTGTCGGCCCAGCGGTTCCCCGAGACATACGAGGTCGTCGGCACCAAGGCCGCCCAGACCCAGCAAGCCGGCAACGCGGTGAGCGTCAACGTCGCGCGCTGGATCGGTGAACGCCTCAAGCCCGTCCTCGCCTGACCTCCACCTCCGAAGAAGAAGGGATATCCCTGCCATGACACCGGCAGCCCACGACGCAGTGACCATCCTCGCCCAGCAGCGAGACCACCTGGCCCTCGCGCTCCGCCGAGCCGAGCAGGCTCACTGTCTGGGCATCACCGACCACCTTGCGGCCAAGATCCGCGCCCGCTGCCCCCAGGCCGCCTACGTGGCCTTCGACCGGAGCGGCGAACACCGCAGCGTCACCGTGCACGGCGTGCTCGGTGAGCAGACCAGCCCGCTCGGGGGGTGCCCCTGGCTGTGGGACGGCACCGAACCGGGCCATCCGCTCAACGAGATCGCCGAGGACATCGCCCTCGACACCGAGCACGCACTCATTCCCCCGACCTCACCGGCGTGGGCGCTCGTGCACCGCAACACGGCCATGGACGGCAGCTGGCTCCTGGAGCTGCCACCGGTCGACCGAGTGGCGCGCGTGGCCGAGCTGATACGCGGGCACCACCCGGCAGCCACGGCGGTCGTGGTGGACGGCCGCGCTGGCGGGGGCCGCGTCGTCGGAGTTGTCGAGGACCAGCACGACGGTGAGGAACACGTTCCCGCGGTCCGGCCGCGCCTCAGCGACTCCTGCGACGACGCCCTCACCCGCCTCGTGGCGCAGATCTTCCTTCTGCCGCCGCTGGCTGACCGTCACCTCACACCGGTGCCGCCCGGCTTCGCCCACCCGTACGGCTCCAGCGTCAGTGACCAGGTGCGCCTGATGCCGCTGCCGCCGACCGCCTAGTACAGGAGAGGAGGAGCAGATGAGCGGCATCGGGTGGGCCAGCGAAGCCCCCTGCGCCGGGGACGCCCGCTTCACGTCTGAACAAACGGCGGCAGAAGCCCCGACGGAGCCGCTGGTGCGCGCCCTCCTCGCGATCTGCCAGAGCTGCCCGTTCCGATCCCAGTGCATCGACCTGGTCCTGCCAAACATGAGCCTGTTCGACGGCGTGTGCGGCGGGCGGTTCTGGCGCAACGGGCGGGTCCTTGAGACCTGCAAGGGCGCGCGGCCCGCCGAACTGCTCGAACGCGGCCGTCGTCCGATCACCCACGGCACCGAAGCCGGTGCCCGCGCCCACAGACGGCGCAGGGAGCGCGCCTGCTCCCTGTGTCTGGAAGCCGACAAGCTCGCCCAGCGGGCCCGCCGGGCCCGCAAGCGTACTTCCGGCTTCCGTCCTCGCCCCGACAACTCCTGCGGAGAGTAACTGTGTTCACCATCAAGGCCCGAGACCTGGCGGTCGTCCTCGACCAGGCTGCCCCGCACCGCTACCAGGCCGACGACACCTGCGAGCCCGAAACTCTGATCCTCGACTGCGCCTCCCGCTACCTGCACGTCGTCGGATGCAGCGCGCGGACGCTCGCCGTCGCTCGCGCGTCGGGCAAGGGGAGCGACGTGTGGACAGCGCCTATCGGCTTCGACGACGTCGCCGCGCTGCGCGGCTGGCTGGAGTCGTCCGACACCGTCACCATCGAGCACCTGACCGTCGAAGGCCACCAGTTGCTCCGCTTCACCGAAGGCGTCGCGCAGCTCACCGTTCCCGCCGCATCGCACCTTCACCGCCTGCCCTGGCGCGTGCTGCTGCGCATCATGCTCGACGCCCGCAACCACCCGCTGGCCCAGGGGCGCCCCGTGCAGCTCAGCCCCGATGACCTGTCCCTGTGGCTGAACGCCGGCGCCAACGGGGAGGCGATCGAGTTCCGCTCCCTGGGCCTGGTGGGCACCCTCGTGACTGCCGGAAGCGACTTCCTCGGCCTCCAGACCCCGCACGGCTGGGACGGCCCCGAGCCCGGCGAAGGGTGGTCCATGTCGCTGCGTGTCCGCCGGTTCTCCTTCGCCGGGCAGTTCCTTGAGGTCGGGGCGCGCTACGCCGATGCCACCGGCACGCTGTGGATCGTGCCCGGCAAGCCCGGCCGCGGTGAGGAACCGCACCTGGTCTCGGCCGACTTCGTGGCCGTCGCTCTGCCCATCTCCCAGGTTCTCTCGGCCGGGAAGCTCCTGGTCCGTGTGCACAGCTGACTCAAAGTAGGTGACATTTATGAATCAACATGTGTGCATTCGTGGTCCGGCCTGTGAGCAGTGTGCGGACCCCGGCTTCGGGCTGCATCCCTGGCCCGCGGCGTGGCGTGCGCGCCCCTCGACTCCTGCGAACCACTCGAATCGGAAGGAAGACCCAGTGAACAAGGCCCAGCTCATCGAGGTGGTGGCCGCGGCGACCGGCGACCGCGCCCAGGCCAAACTCGCCGTGGAGACCACGCTCGACGCGATGGTCCGCGCCGTCGTCGGCGGAGAGGTCGTCTCCGTCACAGGCTTCGGCAGCCTGACGCCCGAGACGCGCCCGGCCCGAACCAGCCGCAATCCCCAGACGGGTGAGCCAGTGGAGATCGCTGAGCGCCGTGTCGTGAAGTTCCGCGCCGGCGCGCGGTTCCAGGACCTCGTCGCGCTCCGCCGGGCGATGCCCGAGTCCGGCAACT
Organism: Streptomyces sp. NPDC044064; assembly: GCF_056434245.1. Lineage (NCBI taxonomy): Bacteria > Bacillati > Actinomycetota > Actinomycetes > Kitasatosporales > Streptomycetaceae > Streptomyces > Streptomyces sp. NPDC044064. Next base: position 59,667 of record NZ_JBWKFN010000002.1, on the reverse strand, counting down.
GCATCCAGAAGGACCCCAAGACCCCCAAGGCCGCCCGCCCGTAACGCTGCACATCTGGGGCCGTCTCTGCGCGCGCCGAGACGGCCCCACCGAAGGAGTACGACATGAACGACCGTTCCGTGGGCGTTGAGGTTGACGCCACCACGACGTGGCTGGAGGGGCGGGGGCTGTCCGGCGCGGCCAGCCTGTTGCGTCGCGTCGCCCGGCAGAGGGACGAAGCCGTGCGCCAGCTCGGCCCGCGCCCCGCCGTCGCACCCGCACTTCAGGCGGGCGGTGCCGAGCCGACGGCACCGCGCGATCTGGACGCCGCAGCCGAAACGGCCATGCTTCGGACCGACTTGGCCCGCCTCCAGGCCTTGGCGGAGCGCGCCGGTTGGGTGGCCGACTCCGACGCGAAGCGCCTGGTGCACTGGCGCGACGGCTGGTGGGAGCTGGGCCACCGCCGCAGGAACCCGAAGAACGGCTACCACGACACCGGCTGGTACCTGTGGGGCCCGGCCGGCAGCTACGAGGGTGAGTTCGTCGACCGGCGCCGGAGCCCGGCCATGACCGAGGCCGACCGGCTGATCACCAAGCACCTGGCCATAACCCGAGGGGACAGCCGGTGAACGGTCAGATCGAGCTGGTCAGCGCCCGCGCTGTGAGCGGCCCCGAGCCGGTGCCCGACCTTGCTTCCGCTCACCGCATCATCGTCAGCAATTCCGGCGGCAAGGACAGCATCGCCGCAATGGACGAGGCGGTACGCCTGGCCGACGAGGCCGGGGTCCGCGACCGCATCGTGGTCCTGCACATCGACCTCGGGCGCACCCCGCGGCGTCACAGCGTGGAGTGGCCCGGCACGGTGGACCTGGCACGCCGTCAGGCAGCCCACTACGGGCTCCCGTTCGAGGTCCGCCGGATGACGAAGTGGCCGTCCCTCGTCCACCGCATCCGGGCGCGCGGACAGTTCCCGCACTTTGCGACCCGGTTCTGCACGTCGGAGAAGCGGGGCGTGGCCCACCGGTTCATGACCGAGCAGGTGAACGGCCTCGGCATATCCGGCCGCACGGCGCAGCTCGTGCACGTCATGGGCTTCCGGGCGGAGGAGTCCCGTGCCCGCGCCCGGCGTCCCGCGGTCGAAGTCGACCACCGGGCCAGCAACGGGCGCCGCACGGTGACCCAGTGGTACCCGGTCCTGCGCTGGAGCACCGCCGAGGTGTGGCAGCGCATCCGGGAACAGGGCCTGCCCTACCACTGGGCGTACGACGCCGGCATGTCCCGCCTGTCGTGCAGCCTGTGCGTCCTCGCCTCCGTCCCGGACCTGGAGTGTGCGGCCAGGCTCCGGTCCGAGCTGGCGCGCGAGTACGCCGACCTGGAGGAGGAGATGGGCGTCCCGTTCCGGCGGGAGTTGTCGATGGCGGAGGTCATCCGGCGCGCGGGAGGTGCCGCGTGACCGCGGAGCTCCAGAGTGCGCCGGTGACCCTGCCGAGCGTCCAGGAAGAGGGGGAGTGGCAGCCCCGGGTGGTGGGCCTTGACCTGTCGCTGACCTCGACCGGCATCGCGGGCACGGACTGGGCGCACGCTTGTCGGCCCGGCCGGCGCCGGAGCCATGAACGGCTGGACTGGCTGGTCGCGGCCGTCGCGCTGAGCGTGAAGGACGGGGCGGACCTGGTGGTCGTCGAGGGCGCCGCGTACGCCCAGGGTGCGCAGGCCGGGCACCATGAGCTGGCCGGGCTGTGGTGGTTGGTCACCCAGTACCTGTGGCGCCACCGCATCCCGTATGCCGTCGTCACCCCGCACGGGCGGACGATCTATGCGACCGGCCGGGCGAACCCCGCTCAGGAGTGGCCTCGCAAGGACAGGTCCCGCGTCGCGAAGGGCATGGTGCGCTCGGTGGCCGTCGAGCGGTACGGGGTCGAGTGCGAGGGGCCGGGCCGCTACGACCAGGCGGACGCCACGATCCTCGCCGCGATGGGCCTCGACTGGCTCGGCTACCCCACCGTGCCCGTGCCCGACTCGCACCGTCGCGCGCTGGAGTCGGTCCGTTGGCCCGACCTCATTCCGGCCGCCGCGAATTAGGGAATTGAATTGCGGAAACTAAATGTGCATTCGGTTGGGTGTACCTTGCTTTTGGGATATTTGCCATTAAGATATAAGTAAGGAATTCGGGAAATGCCTGAACCGGAAGGGGAATTGGAAGTGGAAACCCAGAACCAGGGATGCGGCTGTGAGTGCAACAGCGGCGGCTTCTGCGGTGGCTGCGGCCACGCCGGATGCGGACGCCGCTAGCCCGGCCCGAACCCCAGAGAACCCCGCGCCCCCGGCTTCGGTCGGGGGCGTACCCATACGCGCAAGCGCCTCTTGGAGAACCCCATGAACGACTACTCATCCGGAGTCCTGCAACTCGCCCACGAGATAGGGCTCGACCCCGAACACGTCGCTCACGCCATGCGCCTCGCCTCGCGCACCTTCGCCCGGGTGCAGGTGTCGACCGGCATGACCCTCGACCAGTTCCGCCGCCTGTTCACCCAGGACCGGCACTCCATCGTCATCGTCGCGAACATCGCCATGCGCCACGCCGGCCGCCGCGAAGACGCACAACTCCTCATGGACATTTACAAGGCCGCCGTCGGCAGCCTGCCGTACGAGCGCCCCATCCACACCGGCGTCGGCACCCTGCCCGAGCACCACAGCCACCCGCACGTCCAAGAGGCCGTGCGCATCCTGACCGCCGCCGGAATGCCGCCCATCCACACCGACGGCATCCACGAACTGCGCCCCGGCTTCCAGGTCATGCCTGACGACACCGGCCAGTTTCCCGGCTGGGTGTTCATCCAGCCCGACCCCGGCGCCAAGGCCCGCACCGGCTTCGCCGGCGGAGACCTCGGCTACCTCGCCGTCATGCGCTGGGCCGGATGGGGCGTCATCACCGAACGCCTCCCCGGCGGCCTGTACGCCGCCTGCCACCCCGACCACAAGAGCGACCCCTTCCCCACCGCCCCCACCTCCTGACCGCACCCGTGCCCGGCCGCACCACGCGGCCGGGCACGGCCCATCCGAAAGGCACCAGCCCGTGAAGCTCCCCGTTGACGACGCCACCCTGACGTCCTGGGCCCAACTGCTCGGCCTCACCGACAACCAGACCGCAACGACCCTCACCGAGATCGAAAAGACCCTGCGCGTCGGCTACGAGCACCGCCCCGACGAGCTGCGCGACTCCAGCTTCGACGAGCTCATCAGCGACATGGACGCCGAGGAGGCCGCCCTGATGTTCCTCATCGGCGGACTGCGTCAGGCCGGACACCCCGAAGCCGCGTACGCCATCGAGGTCCGTGGCGTTTTCGCCACCCTCCGGGACCTCCAGCAGACCAGCTGATCCCGCTCCCAACCCCCTCTACACACCGCCCCGGTCGCGCACCGCGCACCGGGGCGGCCTCATGCGCGCCCGCAGAAAGGAATCCGCATCCATGTCCGACGACTTCTTGCCCCGCGCGGCAGCCCCGGCCACCGCCGTGCGGCCCGCGCCCTCATGGGCGAAGAAGCCCCCGCCCCGGCCCAAGGCCCGCCCCACGGGCAAGATCACCGCTCGCCGCTACGCCGCCCCACGCGACCCGCACGAGCATGCCCGCAAGATCGCGGAGAACGTCCTCGATGCCTGGTATCAGTCCTTCGGCGGCAGCAGCATCGACGTTCCCCTCGGCACCGTTGCCGGGCTCTCCCTGCTGCGCAACGTGCCCGGCCTGGCGGACTGGGTGCTCAACCTACGGCCCGAGCAACTCCCGCAGCTGTTCAAGGAGATCTACCTCGGCCACTGGATCAAGCGCCCCGACCTGATCAATCGTGCGATACGTCTGCACGACTGGGCCTGGAACCCTGAGCCGGACAAGCAGCAGCTGCGCGCCGTCCACGCCGTCACCCGCGCGGCCATCAACACCGGCCTGATGGACCTCACCGGCCACGACGACGTCTGGCGACGCTCCGAGGCCGACGTCCTCAGCCCCCTGCTCACCGGCCTGCGCCACAAGAGCGACAAGAAGTGGCGCGGCGAGTACCACACGCCGGCGTGCATCACGGACCTGATGGCCAACATGACCGTGGACAAGGACTTCGCCAAGCCGGGCATGTCCTTCCGCGAGCCCGCCGTCGGCTCCGGCACCATGTTCCGCTCCGTCGCCCAGCGCCTGCGCGACCTCGGCCTCAACCCGCACGACTTCCACTGGTACGGCAACGACATCGACTCGCTGTCGGCCGGGTGTGCCGCCGTCAACGCGATCATCTGGGACCTCGGCCCGCGCTGCCTCATCGGCTGCGCCGACTCCCTCGCGCCGGACGACGACTACGCCAAAACCTGTGCCGAAGCCGCCGAAGCCTTCGAGCAGCGCGACGAGTACATGGACACCGCCACCACGATCATCGCCCACCGCCGGGCCCTCGCCCTCCTCGACGAGCTCATGCCCAGCAAAGAGAAGGTCGCGTGACCGAGCCCGACTCATTCGCCCGACCCGGCACCACCCCCACAACACGCCGCCGACGCCCGGCTTTCGCCGGACCCCGCGACGAAATCGACGTGCCGCCCCTCGACCACATCGCCCCCACCCTCGACCCGCCATGGCACAAGGAGGACACCGACACACCCGAACGCACCGCCACCTACCACCACCCCGACGGGCACCGCATCGGCCTGCGCATCCAGCCTCGCGGCCTCGCCATCCAGAGCTGGATCACCGCGGGCCCCGACCTGCCGCCGATCCCCGGCGGCACCGACATCGAGCAGGCCGAAGCGCAAGCCGCCAACGACGCCCGGCTCCAGCCCGGCCGCACCTGGCACACCGTCCTGACCACCCGCACCAGCAAGGCCCTGGCCACCGACCTTGCCGCGCTCGTCCGCGAACGGCTGCTCCCCGCCCTCACGAACAAGCCACGCGGCATCCCCGCCCCCGCACCGCCCGCCCGCATCGGGCAGACCGACCCCGAACCGCAGGAAGAGGGAACCCAGAAGTGAGCACGACCGACCACACCGTGCAGGTCACCACCCTGCCCAACCTCGCCCAGATCCTGCCGTACCTCCTCGGCCACTACCCCGACGACAGCATCGCGCTCCACGCCCCCGGCCCGAACTTCCATGACGGGCCGACCATGACCTGTCCTCTCCCCGAGGACACCACCGAGTGGCAGGCCATCGCCGAGCACGCCGCCCGCCAGTTCGTGACCTACGCCCGCGACCGCGGGCACGACCCCGCCCAAGGCGTCCTCATCTACCTGTGCCGCGAACCGCGCCCCGGCCAGAGCCCCGAAGACACCGCGGCCCTCCTCGCTCCCCTCAGCACGTGGCTCACCGATGAGTTCCACGAGAACCGCGCCACCGTCCTCCAGACGATCGGTCTCGTCGCGAACCGGTGGTGGGCCTACGAGTGCGACATCGACGGGTGCTGCGAGGGCGAACCGCTCCCGTCGCCCGACGAACCGACCAGCGTCGTCGCGCAGATGACGCGCCTCGGCCGCACGCCCGGCCCCCGCATCCGCGACATCATCAAAGAGTTCCGGGCCACAGCAGACCCCGACGTAATCAACGAACTCCACACCGCCGCCGACCACTTCAAGTCGCGCAGTGCGACCAACGCCGGGCGCGACGCGGCGCTCATGGCGACGTTGGACCAGATCGACGCCGCCATCGGCAAGTTCCGCGACGGGGCCACCGCCCTAAGCCGCGCCCTGACCACGCAGCTGATCGTCGGACTGCAAGACGACGCCGCCGTAGAAGCCGGCATGGCACACGCCCAGGACCACGACCTTCCCCACGCCCGACGGCTGTGGGCCTACCTCGCCCGGCACTGCGCCGAACCGTTCGCCCAGGAAGGCGTGCCCATCCTGACGCTGTACGCGTTCGTCGCCTGGAGGCAAGGTGACCTCATCGCGGCCCGGCTCGCCCTGCGCGACGCCATCACCACCAACCCTGACTACGAACTGGCCACCGGCATACACCTCGGCGCCATTGACGGCGAAGACCCCCGAGACTTCCTCGCCGCCGCCCAGGCGGGTCGCGCCGAACGCCTGACGCACATCCGGCACGCCGTCGAGGTCGCCAGCGAGTATCACCCCATCACCGACACCACCGCCGCGCGCTACCGCGAAGCCCTCGACACAGCCACCATCAGCCACAACTACCAGGACGTCACCGAGACCGAACGGCTGCTCACCCGCCACGCCACCGTCGACATCATCAACGGAGCCTTGGCCGACTTCCGCAACGGCCGACCCCAGCTCACGGACGACACCGCCGCCCGCATCATCCACGGCCTGCAAGACCTGCACGTCAGGGACGCCGCACTGTCCACCGGCGAAGAGAGCGACCTTCCCTACGAACGGCAGCTGTGGGGCTACCTCGCACGGCGCTGCGTACCGCCGCACACGGGAGACGCACCGCCGCTCCTCACCCTCCTCGCCTGGGTCGCCTGGCGACAGGGCGACACCGTCACCGCCAGCCACGCCCTCCACGAAGCCATCGCCATCTATCCCGGCTACACCCTGGCCAGGCTGCTGCTCGACGGCATCCGCAAGCAGTGCGACACGGCCCTGCTCCTGGCGCAGTACCGCGACGCGGCAGCGGAATTCGCCGCAAGCCGCCCGGATCTCGACACCCCCTGACCAACACCGTGGCCCCGGCAACCGCCGGGGCCACCCGCTCCGGAGACCCACCGATGAACCCACCTGACGAACCCCGCGGCGCCGTCGCACGCCACAGCGACTACCTGCCCCACTACCGCGACAAGAACAGCAACAGCCGAGACCGATGGCGCATCGCCTGGGGACACCCCGGCTTCACCCACCGCACGCCACCCGAACCGACCACTGACCACCGCCCCACCCTGCTCGCACGCAACTGGGGCCTCCTCGCCCCGGACAGCTCCGGCGACATCTGGCCCTACCTCCACCGAGGCGCGTGCCTCGGCTGCACCTGGGAAGGCCCCGATCGCCGCCGAACCGACCATGCCATCGAGGACGCCCACGACCACACCCACGAGGGATGGCGTGACCTCCCGGCGCTCCCCGAACGCCGAGGCCGGCACTGGACCACCCACGCCACGCACCTGTACCCGAAGGGCTGGTTCGACACCGGCGGGCCGGTGCGCACCATCCGCACAGGAATCGAGAAACGGCACCTGCCTGGCAAAGCGCCCGGAGGCGGCTACGACCTTGCCGTACAACCACCAAGGACGGGGCATAGGACAGCGATCATCGAAACGCTGCTCCCGGAGTACAACGAGAGCGAGGCAGCGTGAGCGACCCCAAGTCCGTCACGTGGCTCCGCCCTGAGTACAAGGGACGCGAAGATGAACTGATCAACCTCGCCGCCGGAGCAGTCCTCGTCGGCGTCACTCGCTCCACCGTCAGCAACTGGGCGAAGCGCCATGCAACCTTCCCGAAGATCGTCTTGCTGACAGGTATTGGCGACAGGCGCGTGAAGTACATCCCCCGCGACGAGTTCCTGTCCTTCGCCCACGCACAGATGAACAAGGAACGCGCGCCAGCCCGTAGACCGGCAGCCCGCCGGCCCACGACGCTTCTGAGATCAGATGAGATTGCTCACTCCGAACGGCAGATAGCCAGGCTCACTGAGCTGGAGGCACGTCAAGCAGAGGCCCTCGCGCGCACCCAACAGGCACTGAGGAAGCACCGCGAACGCCACAGGCAGGCTCGGCAGGCGCTCGCCGCAGAGATCGCTGCAGTGCACGACCTCGAACAAACGGAAGGCGCATCAGACGTGGACTCCACAACACCAGGAGGAGGAAGCATCCCGGAGTAACCGCGCAGCGAGGCTACTTACCGCAGACAGGGCCGCGCTCTCGGGTGAAGACGGCGCGGCCCTGTCGCATCGGTCAGGAGTTCGGTTGGCGATGGTCGCATTACACAGTGGCGAGGCACGCCTCTCCTCAGAAAGTGCTCCAAGCCGATGTGTGCGCCTCCGGACCGTAGGGACTCCACCCGTTGAGGTGCGGCTTGAGGTCTTCCGGCTCGAACGCCAGCCCGGACGGCATAGTCGGTAGTTGTGTCAGCGGGTCGAGGGTCTCCGCGTAGTCGCGTGCCCACCGCAACCAGGCGCGAGCCGATTCGACGTCGACGTCCTCTTCTGCCGCTACATTGAGCCTGCGCTCCAGAGCGTCGCAGTACTGGCGGAGTGCGTGCGCGTCCTGCCACTGCCTTGCCTGCTCACGGAGAATCGTTGCGAAGCGAGCCTGAGCAGCCATCTCTTTGGCGGTAGCCATGGCCGCTTCCCAGCGGATGCGGCGCTCTTCCTTCGCACGTTCCTCATCCAGCTTCCTCTGCTGCTCCTCGACCGCGCGAGTCTCCAGTTCCCGGAGCACGATCCCGAGGACGTCCTCGAGTCTCGACCGCTTGCGGTCGCCCCAGTGGTGCTGCCTCTTGGACCGGCTGTACCCGATGTCCAGAGCGAGCTGCTGAGAGCGGTCTGGATCGGCAGACTGGGGAAACTCCTTCTTGATAATGACGCAGTTGGTGAAGCCGTCGATAACGATCTCCAGCACCCCTTCCCGACAACTCGCAGGGATGTACTGGCCGTTGTAATAGTGCGCCGAACGATGGTCACGCTCAGGGACCGACTGCTCGCGTACCTTGTATCCCCGGCGTTCCGCCTCTGCCGCGAGTCCTTGGAGCAGCAGCAAAGCACGGCGACGCAGGGAGGGCGGCATAAGAAGCCGACGCTCGCTGTCTCGCAGGGCCGCCACGACGGGGTGCGGCGAGCGCAACTGCGCAGGGACTGGAACCCGCGGGTCGTCTTCCAGAGACCTCCGCCCCGAGTTGGCATGTGGGCCGTCTACCAACGAGATTTGCAGGTCGCGGCCCGCGTTCCACAACCGCTGCTTCTCGATGCGCTTGCCCGCAGGCGCGAGTCCGTGCCGCTTCGCGAAGTCGATGATCCGTCGCCACTCAGTGATCTCATCCTCGTCAGGCTCTGAGATAACCACGTGGTGCTCGGCGACCAATCGCTCCACGAGCTTGGTCGCCTTAGCGCGGCGTGCTACCGGGATCGGCCTTTCGCTGTATGGCGCTGGCGGCTTCTTATGAGTGATCGCCTGCTTGCTCCCATGAGCTGTCGTCGTTGTCGTGGAGCCGCGGGCCCTGCCCTTCGCCATGGCTACCGGTGCCTTCGATTCACCAGCGGCAGTGCGCCCGTGTGCCGGATGCTCCGGGTGATGACCGTGTTCCAGGTAGAACCGCCCTGCCTCAGTAACCTCCGCCCGCCAGCCGCCACCCCGACGGCTCACCGTCACGAGACCCCGATCGCGCAGCGCATAGGTTGACCGCCGCATGCCCGGATCCTGGGCGCCGGGATCCTCGCCAGCAGCAACTTTCCTGAGGAGCGTGAGCTGTCGATCGTTCAACGCTTTCCAGCGGTGCATGCGACAAGTTCACAAGGAATCAAGGCGGCTCACAATAGTGGCCTTCGTGATGCCCTCGACCAGGCCTGTCAGCACGCAGCCGGGCGAACATGCTCGCCCCGCTCCGGGTCGACTTCGATACTCTTGTCCGCAGGCGGCTGACCAGTAGAAACGCCGCATGGCTCCACCCCCGGGCGAAGGGGGCGAGATTCTTCCCGTCTGTAAGGCACTCCGCTGCGCTGGAGTTCATCTCCCCTTCCATCACGTAGCCCGCGACCAGCGAGGACGCCCGAGCACACCCTGTCGGCGACACGCAAGAACGGGCGGGCGTTGGCCTCCAGTGGACACGCAGTGGACGGAAGGACCGGGAAAGACCAGGAAGTCGGCGGATGTAGGCGGATGGCGATAGTGCTCTGACCTGCGGCTATAGGAAAGACGGGGTAAGAGCTAGGACGGATCGGAAGATCAGAAAAGGACTCATAATCCGTCGGCCGTGGGTTCGAGTCCCACCCGCCCCACCAGGCGCCGCAGGCGCAGAAACGATGTGACGTCTCCTGACGTCAGGACGGTGGTCGACACGCCGAGGCGGCGGCCATCGTTCACCCGCCCGGGCCAGGATCGGCGAGACCGCCGTAGCCCGGGATTCAACCCGCAGCGGTGAATGTCCGTCGAATTGGCGGCGCATTGTCCGCGGCTATTTCCGGGCGCTTTCCGGTGCGCGCAGAACCCTTTCCCGGTCCGGTTCGGACTCCGGCTCGCCGACCGCGGTCGCGGACGGGGCGGCCGGCCCTGCCCGATGCCTGTGGCGCCCGTGCAGGCCGCTGGAGCAGCTCGTCGGAGGTGGTGCGGCCGGCGCGGCCGTCCTCGGCCGGCGGGCGGCCCGGGGAGGTGATCATGCTCGGGACTCGTGCTCGAAAAGGGAAGTTTTCCGTTCTCGGAACGTGAGCAGAACTGATTGCCCTCATGCTCGTCGAGCGGCCCCGCTCCGGTGTGCCCACGGAGCCGGGACGGAGCGGCCGGACGTCCATCGGACAGCCGATCGGCCGACCCCGCCCGGCGGCATACTGTGCGCATGGAACGCATAGGGGGCTACCTCGTCGAGCGGAAGCTCGGTGAGGGAGGGATGGGGACCGTCTTTCTCGCGCGGACGCGGGGCGGTCGGGCGGTCGCGCTGAAGGTCGCCAAGGCCGAGCTGGCGGCGGACCCGGTCTTCCGCGAGCGGTTCCGCAGCGAGGTCGAGGCGGCCCGTACGGTCGGCGGCTTCCACACGGCGCCGGTGGTGGACGCGGACGTCGACGGCGACCCCCTGTGGCTGGCGACCGCCTACATCCCCGGCCCCACCCTCGCGGCCCGGCTCGCCGCCCAGGGCGCCATGGACGAGCAGCAGTTGCGGTCGCTGGCCGCCGCCCTCGCCGAGGCGCTGGAGTCCATCCACTCCCGCGGTCTGGTGCACCGCGATCTCAAGCCCGGCAACATCATCATGGCCGAGGACGGGCCGCGCGTCCTCGACTTCGGCATCGCCCGGGCCGTCGAGTCCACCCGCCTCACCGCCACCGGCACCGCCTTCGGCACACCCGGCTTCCTCGCCCCCGAACAGGCCCTCGGCAACGATGTGACCGGCGCCGCCGACGTGTTCGCCCTCGGCGCCGTCCTGGTCGCCGCGGCCGGCGGCAGCGCCTGGGGAGAGGGCACGCCCATGGGGCTGATGTACCGCTCCGTGCACGAGCCGCCGAACGTGTCCGCCGTACCCGCCGCGCTGGTCGACCTGGTGTCGGCATGCCTGGCCAAGGACCCCGCGGACCGCCCGACCCCCACCGGACTGCTGGACCGGCTGACCGGGGAGCCACCGGACCGGACCCCGCCGGCCGCGACGCCGTACACCCCGACGGTCGCCGCGCCCGCGACGCCTCCGCACGCCCGGGCGGCACCGTCCGCGTCGTCCTGGACGCCTCCGCACCAGGCGGCGACGCCTGCCCGGCCCGCGATGGCCCCGCACCTCCCCCCGCAGCCCGCGACCCCGCCGCAGGTCCCGTACGGCTTCGGGCCGCCGCTTCCGTACGGCGCGCCGGAGGTCGAGTTCACCGACCGGGATACCCGGGTCGTGGTGAACGCGACCGGGGTGATCCTCGAAGTCGCCGGTGCCGCGGCGGACTTCGAGTGGGCGGAGATCGCCGGTGTCGTACGAACGCCCTCCCCGCGGGGCAGCCGGCTCACCGTGACGGTGCGGCTGTGGGACGGCGGTGTGTACTCCTGCGAGCTGAACGCCCGCCGCTCGGCCCGGCTCACCGAATGGATCGCCCACCTCGACCACGTCCTCGGCCGCTACCTGGCCGGCCGGTAGCCGTTCAAGAACCAATACGTGGCCTGTACTTGGCTTGGACATGCCCTGTGCTGGGCACGCACCTCCTACGGGAGCTGCCGAAGGGGCGGTGCCAGCAGTAGGAGGGCGTCATGGACCGTCGGATCCGGGTACGTGTCATTCGTCGGCCCGCCGCCCCGCGTGGGCAGGAGATCGACCGCAGGACGCCCTCGGGGCGCATCCTGCCGTACTGATGACCTGAAGAACGGGGAAGCCCGCCCGCGCGGGTCACCGCGGGCGGGGCACCAGCCGCCGGGCCGTCTCAGGCGGCCAGCGGGTCGAGCACCAGCGGATCGACGCGGCCCTCCAGCATGGCCCCGAGACCCTCCACGGCGCACACGTCGGGCCGTTCGGCGATGTGCACCGGAACCCCGGTCGCCTGCCGCAGCATCTGGTCCAGGCCGGGCAGCAGCGCCGAGCCGCCGACCAGCACGATCCCGCAGTCGGCGACGTCGGCCACCAGGTCGGGCGGGCAGTCGCGCAGCACCTTGCCGATCCCGTCCAGGACCGCCGTCAGCGGGGTCTGGATGGCGTCGCGCACGGCGGCGGTGTCGACGTGCACGCTGCGCGCGAGCCCCGTGGCCACGTCCCGCCCGTGGATCTCCGTCCAGGCCGGACCGTGCGAGGTGAGCCCGTTGCCCGACAGGGCGAGCTGCAGCGGCCGTACGGCCTGGCTGGGCAGCATCAGCTCGTGCTCGTGCCGCAGATGCTGCACGATCGCGTTGTCCACGGCCTCGCCGCCCACCGGGATCCGCTCGGCGACCACGATGGACCCCAGCGACAGCACGGCCACCTGCGTGGCCGCCGCCCCGCACACCATGATCATCGTGGCCTCGGGCCGCTCCACGGGCAGCCCGCACCCCACCGCGGCCGCGATGAGCGTGTCCACCAGCTCCACCCGCCGCGCACCCAGCCCGACCAGCGTCTCGATCGTCGCCCGCTGGGCCAGCGGGTCCGCGCCGTGCGGGGTGCAGGCCGCCGCGCGCAGCCGGGGCTTGCGGCGCAGCGCCCTGCGCATCTTGTCGCCGAGCAGGTGACGCAGCATGCGCTGGGCCATCTCGATGTCGACGATCGTGCCGCCGGAGACGGGCCGTTGGACGCTGATGTAGGCCGGCGTCTTCCCGGTCATCTGCTCCGCGAACTCGCCCACCGCGATGAGGCCACCGGTACGCATGTTCACGGCCGCGACCGAGGGCTGGTCGACGACGAGACCGGCACCCTTCACATACACCCGGGTACGGGCCGCACCCAGATCGACGGCGAAGTGGCAACGGCGCAGCTGGTCCAGACTGACGGTCACGGCAGATCCTCCCGAGTGCGCAGGCCTTGCGGCCGGACGGCGGCTTCTTTCGCATCCTCCGGGGGATTTCGGCGGCGCGCCTTCGGGAGGGGGCCGGGCGGGGCGCGGCTGAATGGGGGGTTTCAGAGAGAGCGGGCGGCTTCCAGGAGAGGCTCCAGGGACGGAACGGTGACTTCGCAGCCCTCCTCGCGCAGCCGCCGGCGCCCGGCGGAGGTGGGGGCGTATCCGACGAAGGGGAGACCGAGCTGCTGGGCGGCGGTGAGCTCGGCGATCGAGGAGCTGATCAGCAGGCCCGCGGCGACCGGTGTGCCCCGGGAGTCCAGAGCGCGCTGGAGGCAGTCGGGGTGGGGCATCAGCAGGCCGAGGTCGTCGTGGCGGCTGTGGATCCCCGTCAGGGGCAGTCGGTAGGGCTCCAGGTAGCGGTGGACGGCCTGTGCGCCCACGTCCGTCACCACGCCGACGCGCCGGCCGGAATGGTGCAGGGCACGGACGAGCGCGACGGAGCGGTGCGTCGTGGGCGCGTCCGGAACGGCATCCAGTTCGAGGTCGTCGAGGCGTGCCCGCAGCTGGGGGCCGAGCGGGTCGCGGGCGAAGGCGCGCAGCAGGTCCAGCGGATGCACGAACGTCTCCCGGCCGGCGGTGCCCGCGGCGGCCGGCGGGCGGCCCCGCAGCGCGTCTTCGGGGTCGCGGTGCTCGACGACGACGGAGAGCAGGTCGAGGGCCGCCGCACGTGCCGTCTGCGCGGAGAACAGCCGGGCGAGGGGACCGTCGAAGCCGATCAGCACGGTCTCGGCGTCGGCGAGCACGGACGACAGCCGGCGCGGCGACGGAGCCGACTGCTCCGGCACGGGCGCGGCCGTCCCCTCCGGGGCCAGCTGCACGGCGTACGACACCGACAGCCCCGGTACCGGCCAGCTGCGTACTCCCGCGTTCACCGCCCGCTGGGCCGCGCCGGCACGGCGCAGCGGATGGCCGCGGGTGATGCGGACCGCCGCGTCACGCAGATGCTCCAGCAGAATCCCGGAGATGCCGTCGGTCTCACCGCGGACGAAGGCGACCGGATCGTCGACATGCCAGGACAGCTCCACCACGGCGGTGAACGCGCCCTTGCCGGAGCTGGGCAGGGACACCGTGTGACGGGCCTGCTGCGGGGTGAGGTCGACCGAGTAGCAGGTCACCGGGCGGGGCGGCCGCGTGCCGTAGGGCCGGACCGGGTCGAGCAGGGTGAAAGGGCCGTCCTGCTGGGAGTGGACGACGGCCGTGCGGCCCGGGGTGGGGACGCCGAGCTGGTGCAGGTCGTGCGTGATGAAGGGGCCCTGGACCAGGTCGTGTTCCACCGGTTCGGCGGACGCCGGCAGCAGGAAGCAGTACCAGCCGCTCGGCGGGGTGTCCGTGGCGTCGTCGGGAAACATCGGCCGGAAGCGCACGGAACCCTGGGCGGCGGAACTTGCGGCGAAGTCCTCGTACAAGGGGGGCGGTACGACGACCATCACGTCCCAGGCCGCGTTCGGCGTCCGGTCGTGGAACTGCAGCCCGAACGTCACCTGGAGACGCGGACGATCGGCCGGCCGGGCGAGCGCATGGGGGAGTTCGCGCAGGACGGCCACCAGGACGGGGAGCAGAAAGACGCCGGGCTCGATACGCACCAGGTAGCCGTCCGGGCGGACGAGCACCGCGTACTGGCGGGGAGTGAGGGAGCCGCGCGCGAGGATCTCGTGCACCGTGGCTTCGAGGGTGATACGGGCTTCGGGGCGGCCGGTGAGTTCGTCGGTCCTGAAGTAGATCTCCGGGCGGCTCTCGGGCTCTTCGACCAGGGCGCAGAGCGTACGGCGCAGGGCGTTGAGGTCGTCCCGGGTGTGCCGGGCGACCGGTCCCGGAACGCCGTCGAGCGGCTCGCCCCGCCACAGGCCCAGCGCCTCCTGTGCCAGTAGGCGGCTGCGCGCCGGGTCTCCGGCGGTGCGGGCCCGCTCGGCCTCGTCGGCCAGGCGGCGGACGCGGAAGACGTCGTAGTCGTCATGGCCGGACACACGGTCCAGCCGCAGGGCGTATCCGCCCTCGACGGTCACCGCGTCCGGCCCGAGCAGGTGACGCAGCCGGCTGAGGTATGTGTCCAGGAGGTCACGTGAGCCGTGGCGGTCGGGCGGCCCCCAGAGCCCGGTGGCCAGCTCTTCGTGCGTGGCGGGCTCGCCATGGTGGAGCAACAGCACACACAGCAGCGCCTGTTCTTCGGGGTGGTCGAGGGCGAGGGGCACGCCGTCCCGGGTGACGCGGAGCGGGCCGAGGAGGGAGAAGCCGAGGGTGCGCTCCCGGTGCGGGGGGAGACGGAGCAGCCGGTCGGCGCCGCGCAGCTGGGTCTCCAGGCTGTCGGAGAGGAGTTCCGTGACGGCCGTGTCCAGTTCCTCCGCGAGCTGTCGGGAAAGGGGCAAGTTCCCTGGGAACAGCGGGAGTTGCCGGTCTCCGGACAAGCCTCGGTGCATGGCGCGCACGATGTGCCCCAACGCCCGTAGATCGTCCCCGCGGCCTCCGACGCCGAAGGAACTGACGTCCAGGACCGGCCCGCGCGGTGTGAGGACGACGTGCGACGCGACCAGCCCCCCATGCGGCCCCGCCTGCGCGTGCAGGGCGTTCACAGCCTCGACGAGAGAAGGGACGAGGGCGACGAGTTCGCCTGCGGGCAGGCCGTGCGGTGCGCTCTTGAGCCGCTGGTACAGACTCCGGCCGCCGAGGAACTCCCGCACCAGGTAGGGCACATCACCCTCCGTGCCGCAATCCCTGATGGCCGCGATCCCCGGATGGTCGACCCGGCTGAGCCGCTGGGCGATGTCCGCGAAGCCGGTACGGAGCCAGTCCGGCGGACGCAGGTACAGCCGCACCAGGACCGTCTCGTCCCCCCGCCGGGTGTCCTGAGCGACCCAGTCCCAGTCCGTGCCCTGCGATCCTGTCGGTCTGACCAGCAGGTACCGCCCCGCGAACAGCCCGCCCCGCCCGGCGGACTCGGACAGGCGCCGCAGGCTGTCCTGGCTGACGGTCGCGAACGCCTCGCCGTCCACGTCGGTGCCGGTGCCGGACGGCGCCGCCGTCGAAGCCCGGAACTCGCCCGGCGCCCGCCCCGCCCGCCTGTCGATCGGTTCGCCGATGCGGTCAAGGAGCTCGGTGGTGCGATGGCGGGCGGAGCGCGGCAGGCTGAGCAGGAGCAGATCCCGCACGCCGTCCCGGAAGGCGTAGGAGCCGGGCGGGCCGCCGGGGACCGCGGCGAGCATGCCGCTGAGGATGACCTCGGCCAGGTGCTGGGGGCGCGGATCCGGTTCCAGGGCGGCCTGGACCAGGCGCATGACGGGCAGGTCGGGGCGGCCCACCGCGAGATGGCCGGCCAGCCGGAACGCCTCCGGGGAGGCGGTCGCGCGGAACCGCAGGACCAGCTCCTCGGCGGACAGCAGACCGACGTCCGTACGGTCACCGGAGCCGGCCGGCAGCGGGCGGCCCAACTCGGCGACCGCGGCCGGGAACTCCGCCCCGCCGGCGGTCGTGAGCAGCGCGGCCCAGTGCGCCAGCCACGCCGGCTCGGACTCCAGCACGGGCACGGGCACGGGGGCGGGGCCGTCGGTCCCGTGGAGAACCCTCGGCCCGTACGGCACCGCCATGTCGCGCGGCACCGTGGAGTCGTAGGACTCGTGGTGCTCGTGCTGCTCCCGCCGTTCGTACGGCGTGAACGTGAGCGTCGCCGCCGCGGCCGCGGGGTGCGGTGCCGACAGCCGGCCCGGCGTCGTCGGCAGGGCCGTGTCCCGCCACAGGCGTTCCGGGAGCGGCTGTAGGACGGCCAGGGGCATCCGGCGTGCCCAGCGGAGCAGACTCTCGTACCAGAGGGCGCCGGCGGGACCCTCCCGCCACTGCGGGCCCATGCAGTCGCTGATCACGAGGGTGACCGTGCGGCCGTCGGCGGGGACATGCGCGCCGTGGCCGTGGACCGTGCCGTCGGGTGCGGCGCGCAGCAGCGTCACGGTGCGGAAGATGCCCGACTGGGCGAGCGCCGTGTGCAGTTCGTGGACGAGGGGCCGCCAGACGGGCATCGTCGGCCCGGTGTCGTACACCAGGTTCAGCCGCAGCCAGCGCTCCTGGGCGGGGCGCAGCACCGGAAGCCAGAACTCGGGGGCCGCGCCGAGACGGGCGATGCGGTCGGCCGTGGCCCGTTCGTCCAGCCGGTGACCGGAGGGGGCGTCGGTACGGCGCTTGAGGGGGCGCAGGGCACGTTGCAGACCCAGCGGGTGGCGGAGCATCGGGGGTGCCGGTGCCAGCAGGGAGGTGTGCCTGCCCGGCGCGGAGGGGGTGCGGGACGGCAGGTGGAGCGGGACGCGGGGCGGATCGTGGGGTGCGGGCGGGGCGGGCTCGGGTGCCGCCGGGGGTTCCTCCTGCCCGGGCGGGGATTCCTCCCGCGCGGGCCGGGGCTGCTCCTGCGGCAGGTCCGGGGCGGGCTCCGCGGCTGTGCCCGGCCGCTCCTCGTCGCCCGGACCCAGCTGCCGGGCCAGCCACAGCAGTTCCGCCAGCTCCAGCGGGGTCGGGCGCACGCCGTCCGCCGCCGTGGCCAGGACGTCGGCCAGGCGGGCGAGCGGGTCCGGGGAGCCGATGGGGGTCCCCCCGCGCGAGCGGAGCCGAGCGTGGGGGAGGTCAGAAGGCATCGGAGCGCTGGGCCTCGCCGAGGTACGGCATGAGCTGTTCCGCCAGCTCGGCCAGGGAGTCCGCCGGCAGGTCGGAGGAGCGGGCCAGGTAGATCGCGTTGAGCAACTGGTCGGTGGCCAGGTCGCCGCCGCTCGCGCGGGACAGGAACCGGTCGATCAGGTCCTGTGCGTAGCCGCCGGGTTCGCCGTCGAAGTGGGCGCGGACGATGTCGGCGAGATGCGAGTCGTCGGGCCGGCGCAGCCGCAGGGTGACGCAGCGGCGCAGGAAGGCGGGCGGGAACTCGCGCTCGCCGTTGCTGGTGAGGACGACGAAGGGGAAGGCCCGGCAGCGGACCCGGCCGCGTTCGACCGGCACGCGTTCGTGGGTGCCGTCGACCATGACCATGGCCTTCGGGTCCTCGCCCCCGGGCCCGGACGACCGGACCAGCTCGGGGATCTCGTACTGGCCTTCCTCGAGGACGTTCAGCAGGTCGTTGGGCAGGTCCAGGTCGCTCTTGTCGATCTCGTCGATGAGCAGGGCGCGGGGGCGGGCGTACGGGAGGAGCGCGGTGCCGAGGGGGCCGAGGCGCAGATGGTCCTCGATACCGGATTCGGGTGCGGTGCTGCCGGGGGTCCCGGTGGCCGCCGCCTGGCGGGCCGCGTACAGGCGGGAGAGGGGGTCGTACTGGTACAGGCCGTCGTGCAGGGTGCTGCGGCTGGTGACGTTCCAGCGCAGGACCGGGCCGAGCTTCAGCTCGCGGGCCACCGCGTAGGCCAGGGAGGACTTGCCGGTGCCGGGCGGGCCGGTGACGAGGAGGGGGCGGCGCAGGTAGAGGGCCGCGTTGACCAGCTGCACGGTCTGCGCGGTGGCCCGGTAGGTCGCGGCGCGGTGGGCGCGGTCGGGTGAGGTGGCCGCGGTGTCGGCGTCGTCGGCGGGCGTGTCCAGCCCGGGGCCGCCGTCGAAGGCCCGCCAGGGCGGGGGAGCGGGCAGCTCGGTGATGCCGTCGTGCGGCTCCTTCGTGCCGGTGTACACGGGCCACAGGGGCATGGGTTCGTTCTCCGTGGGGGGTGTTCAGGCGACGGGGGTGTGCAGGCTGGCCGGGGGTTCGGGGAAGCAGCGCGGGTCGTCCCACAGGAGCTGGACCTCCCGGGCCCAGTGCCGGCCCGGGTCGTCGGCGGCCTCCACCTCCTCCCGCAACGCCTGGATGAGACGGGGAAGTTCGGCGGACGAGGCGCCGTGCAGGTACGGGACGAGTCCGTCGAGGAAGGCGGTACCCGCGCAGGGCGTGCCGTGGTCGGCGCCGGTGCAGCCCGCGCGCGGCCAGAGGAGGACGGGGACCGGGGTGTTCAGACCCGCCTCGAAGTGGTCCGGCGCGGCGACGGGCGGGCTGGCGTACAGCGCCAGCTCGGCCTCCGTGTCCCGAAGCCGCTTACGCAGGCCGGCCGGGCGCTCCCGGTTGCCGCAGTCGACGCGGTGCACGGTCGGGGACGTGAGCCCGGTCCCCGACTTCTGCCACTTCTTGCCCAGTTGGTGTCGCAGGCGGGCGCTGCGGTGGCGGGACCGGTCCGCGACGACCAGGGGGTGGGCGCAGCCCAGGGGCGTGGAGTCGTCGGGACCGCACTCCCATTGGGCGACCGGCTCGTTCAGCCACTCACGCGGCAGTACGAACGTGATCAACTCGTCGGCCCCGGGGGCCAGGTGGGTGAACGCCTCGTCCACACACTCCTGGACGTAGGCCCGCACCCGGGCCCGGGGCAGCCGGATGGCGCCCACGGGCCGGCGCAGTCCGTCGCGGTACGCGGACACCTCGACCGTGACCTGGTCGGCGCCGGCGCCGCTGCGGTCCAGCTCGACCAGGATGGGGGACCAGGAGACCGCGGCGGAGGCAGGGGGAGCGGACAGCAGCTCCTCCAGCCGGTCGGCGAACCTCGTCACGGCGTCCGGGTCCTCGACCTCCAAGTGCACATACCCGGCCGCCGACCGCACGGAAGCGAAGCCGTCCGGGGGCAGTGGCGGGCCGAAGGGACCCACGGCGTCCAGGTACAGCCGGTCCGGGTCGCAGTCCAGACCGGCGTCCGCCGCCCGTCGCACCAGCCCGTACAGCCGCCTCGCCGCCTCGGGGGAGTCCCCGTGGGCCGGGACCAGCTCGCCGAAGCCCGGCCAGTGGCGGGCCAGTACCTCCGTGGGCAGCATCCGGGCGACCCGTACGCCGTGCTCACCGGCCACCTGCGCGATCATGCCGACCACCCTGCCGTCCGGGAGGGTGGCCGCGGCTCCGCTGAAGCCGTGCGTCAGCGGCTGCCCGTGTGCCGTGACGGCCTCCAGCTGCACCCACTCGCCGGCGATCCGGGTGGCGGACACGGCCCGGTACTCGGCCAGCTGCCCCTCGTCGTACCCGTCCGGGAACCCGTAGGCGACCAGGACCTGGGTGGCGAGGGCGAGTTCGATGCCCGGGGGAGCGAACCGGGCGGCGCTCAGCGGCACTTCATCGGCCAGTTCGAGCACGGCGAGGTCACCCGGGTCGGTCACGCCGCCCGCCCAGCCGCCGTACGCCGACACGGCCGCCGGCAGCACGCCGAGGTCCGGCCGGTTCGGGAACGACACCGTCAGCAGCCCCGGCTCGCTGTCCCGCACGACGTGCGCGCAGGTCAGCACCGTACGGGGGGCCACCAGAAAACCCGCCCCCGCGACCGCGCCCCGGTACTCGATCCGGGCGTGCCAGGCGTTCCTGCTCATGACCCGGGGGCCGGCTCCGGATCCGCCTCGGCAGCCGGTCTCGCGTCCTTCGAGGACCAGCTCAACTTCACCACCAGCTGCCCCTCCGCCGCCCCCTTGGCGATGACCGCCCCCGCCTCCGCGCTCAGCTTCACGCCGAACTCCAGCTCCACGGAGTCGGGCCGCAGTGTGCCGTCGCGGAAGACGCGGAGGGCGGACTGGGCCGCCGAGCGGACGCCGTCCAGGGTGCCCTCGAAGGTGCGGGCGGCCTGGGCCGCCGGGCCGCCGTTCTCGCCGCGGGAGACCAGCCGGGTGCCGCTCGCGCCGTCCGTGGCCTCCACCACGACGACGGCGCCGTCCTCCGTGGTGAATTCCATCAGCTTGTTCATGGCGTCCTACCCCCGTGTTCCTGATCGACGGCCAGGTCCATTGTTGCGGACGGGAAGTGAGGCTGTCCCCGGTTCGATTCGCGCCGCGCGTCGCCGGTGGCGGGAATCCGCCAGGACGCCTTTCCGCCACCGACGGTCAACACCCCTGCAACACAAGGCACATGACACTCGTCCCAGCACTCGACGCACTCGACACGAGAAGAGGCGTGGATGACCAGAGGACCAGTCAGACGCGGGGCGGCGCTGCTCGCGACGGGGCTCGTGATCGCCCTGTTGCCGACGGCCCCGGCGGTCGCGCAGCAGGCCGTCACCGCGGCTCGGCGCACTCCGGACGCCGCCACCACCGTCACCCTCGTCACCGGCGACCGGGTGACCGTCACCGACCTCGGGCAGGGGAGGAGGACGGTCGCCGTGCAGCGGCCCCGAGGGGCCACGGGTGCCGTACGGACGCAAGTGAGCAACGGCGACATCAGCGTCGTACCGGACGAGGCGCTGCCCCATCTGCGGGCCGGCACCCTGGACCGGCGGCTGTTCGACGTGAGCGGGCTGATCCGGCAGGGGCTGACCGACGCCAAGGCCGAAGCGCTGCCGTTGATCGTGACCTACGGGAAGGGAGCGCGGGCCGTCACCCCGGGCGGGGCGGAGCGGACCCGGACGCTGCCCAGCCTGCGGGGGGCCGCCGTCGAGGCGGAGCGGGGGCGTGCCTTCTGGCGGTCCTTCACGCTCCGCCACAGTGTCGGCAAGGTCTGGCTCGACGGACGGGTCAAGGCCGACATGGCCGAGAGCAACGCGCAGATCGGTACCCGGGCCGCCTGGGACGCGGGGCTCACCGGCAAGGGCGTCACGGTCGCCGTCCTCGACACCGGTGCCGACCTGAGCCACCCCGACCTGACCGACCGGGTCACCGCCACCAAGAGCTTCATCGACGGGCAGGAGGTCGCCGACCGCAACGGGCACGGCACCCACGTCACCTCCACCGTCGGCGGCAGCGGAGCCGCCTCGGACGGCAAGGAGAAGGGGGTCGCGCCCGAGGCCACCCTCGCCGTCGGCAAGGTGCTCAGCGACCAGGGCTCGGGCAGCGAGTCCCAGATCATCGCGGGCATGGAGTGGGCGGCGCGGGACGTGCACGCCCGGGTGATCTCCATGAGTCTGGGCTCGACCGAGGCCAGTGACGGCACCGACCCCATGGCCCAGGCGGTGAACACCCTCTCGAAGGAGACCGGCGCCCTCTTCGTCGTCGCCACAGGCAACACCGGCGCCCCGTCCTCCATCGGCTCGCCCGGCGCCGCCGACGCGGCCCTCACCGTCGGCGCGGTGGACTCCGCCGACCAGGCCGCCTACTTCACCAGCGCCGGACCCCGGTACGGCGACAACGCCCTGAAGCCGGACATCTCGGCGCCCGGCGTCGACATCCTCGCCGCCCGCTCCCAGCTCGTCCCCGGCAGCGGCTCCTACACCTCGATGAGCGGTACGTCCATGGCGACCCCGCATGTGGCGGGAGTGGCGGCCCTGCTCGCCCAGGAGCATCCCGACTGGACCGGCGCGCAGTTGAAGGACGCGCTGATGTCCAGCAGCCGGCAGCTCGACGCCTCCGCCTATCAACTGGGTGCGGGGCGGGTGAGCGTGCCCGACGCCGTGAAGGCCCACGTCACTGCCACCGGCAGCGCCGACCTCGGCTTCTACGGCTGGCCCTACGAGGCGAACCGGCCGGTCACCCGGACCCTCACCTACCGCAACTCGTCCGACGAGGACGTCCGGTTGAAGCTGTCCGTGCAGGGCGGGCCGGACGGCGCCGCCGCTCTCGCCGACTCCGCGCTCACCGTGCCCGCGCACGGCACCGCCTCCACCACCGTCACCGGTGACGGGTCGAAGGCGCCGGTCGGGGAGAGCAGCGGGCAGATCGTGGCCACCGGGCCGGACGGGACCGTGCTCGCGCACACCGTGTTCGGGCTGGTCAAGGAGGAGGAGCGGTACACGCTCACGGTGCGGGTGAAGGACCGCGACGGCGCGTCCACCGCCGCCGACCTCGCCGTGCAGCGGCTCGCCGCGGGCGAGGACGCCCAGCCCGCGCACGTCGGCGACTCCGGCACCCTGAAGCTGCGCCTGAAGCCGGGCACGTACAGCCTGGCCTCCTTCCTCGACGTGCGCGGCAGCCACGGCGCCGACTCGCTCGGCCTCGGCTTCCTCGCCGCCCCCGAGATCACCCTCGACCGGGACCGCGAGGTCACCCTGGACGGCAGGACGCTGCGGGAGGTCAGGGCCGATGTCGGCTGGCGCACCGAGACCCGTCAGCTGCTCATGGAGTACGACCGGACCGCGAACGGCGCCGACCTGTTCGGCGCGGTCCAGGTGCCCCTGACCTACGACAGCGTCTTCGCCGCGCCCACCGCGAAGGTCGCCCGGGGCGGCTTCGAGTACCGGACCGTGTGGCGGCTGGCCAAGCCGCTGCTCGAGGTCCAGGGGGTCGGCGAGGCGACCGTGCAGGCGGGCGGCACGCTGATCGAGGGGCGCACCAGGCTGCCGCTGGCCGACGTCGGGGACGGGCCGTTCACCGGGGTGGCGGGCAAGGCGGTGCTCGCGCACCTCGCCGACGGCGCCGACCCGGCCGCGCTGGCCCAGGCCGCCCAGGACGCGGGCGCCAAGGCGCTTTTCGTGACGGACGACGCCCCCGGCCGGCTGATGGCCTGGTGGGGCACGGACGACAACGCCGAACGGCCGCTGCAGATCGCCACCGTGAACAAGGCCGACGCGGCGCGGTTGCGGGCGGCGGGACACGTCGACATGGCCGGCACCCGTAACTCGCCCTACGTGTACGACCTGTCGGAGGGGCACCCGGGCGCGATCCCGGACCGGGACCTCACCTACGCCCCCTCGGGACACCGACTGGCCGCCGTGCACGTGAAGTTCCACGCGGCCCGGCCGGTGAGCGGCGGCGAGTTCCGGTACTCGATCACCGGCACCTTCCCGATCGGGCTCGGCTTCCAGGAGCGCGTCGACCTGCCCGCCGAACGGACCGACTACGTGTCCACCGGCCCCGGCCAGCTGTGGCACGAGTCCGTCACCGTCCGTGACGGGGCACTGGAGGAGCGCAGCGGTCTGGTGCGGTACGACGGCGGGTCGCGGCCGGAGCTGGACTGGTTCCGTCCGGTGTGGCACCCGTGGCTGGGCACCGGCCTGGGCTGGGGGCAGCAACGGGCCGGGAACCAGATCCAGTTGAACACCCCGGGCTGGGGCGACTCCGGGCCCGACCACACCGGCTTCGGCGACGTGTGGAGCGACGGCAGCGGGATGAGCCAGACCACCGCCGTCTACCTGGACGGCACGCTGGTCGACCGCCGCAAGAGCTCCGGTGTCTACGTGTGGGACGCGCCCGCCGACGAGCACACCTACAAGGTGGTCACCGACACCGCCCTGGACGCCGGCCAGTGGCAGCCCGCCACGAAGGGCCACACCGAGTGGACCTTCCGGTCCGCGGCCACCGCGGAGGACCGCTGGACCTACCTGCCGCTGATCAACCTCGCCTTCGACGTCGGCACCGACCTCGGGGGCAGGGTGCGCGGCGGACAGCGCGTCCCGGTCCGGATGGGCGCCGAGTACGTGGCGAAGGCGGCCGGCACCGGAACCCTCGGCGGCGGCCGGCTGGAGGTGTCGTACGGCGACGGCACGACCTGGCGGACGGTCCCCCTGAGCACCGGCCCGGGCGCCTCCTGGCGCGGCACGCTGACCGTGCCGCACGGCGCCGCCCATGTCTCCCTGCGGGCCTCGGCCCACGACGACAGGGGCGGCTCGGTGACCCAGGAGATCATCCGGGCGGTGGCCGTGCGGTAGCTCAGGGCCGGGGGCGGTCCGCGGTGTCGGTGATGTCGACGATGCCGCGGACCACCCCCAGCTCCACCAGGTCCTGGGGCCGGATGCGCAGCTGCGCCGCGGTCGCCTCCACCTCCCCGGGCGGGCGCTTGAGGATCGCCGCGGCGAGTTCCGGGGCGATCACCGAGAAGTAACTGTCCGGCGTGGCCCAGGTGTTGCCGGGAGCGGCCAGTGCGAGCGCCCCGCCGGAGCCGCCCTCGCCGATCACGAGGGTGGTGACCGGAACCCGGGCGGCGGCCACCGCCTCGAACACGCCGGCGATCGCGGCCCCGGCGCCCTGTCGCTCCGCCTCGGCGTCGTTGGCCGCACCCGGTGTGTCCACCAGCGTCAGCACCGGGATGTCGAGCCGGTCCGCGAGCCGGATCAGCCGGGCCGCGGTGCGGTATCCGGCGGGCCGGGTGGCCGCCCCGGTCTGCGCGGCGTACGCCACGGTGCGGCCGTCCCGCTCGCCGAACCCGCACAGCATGCCGTCGGGATCCGTACCGCCGCAGCGGTCGCCGCCGAGCGAGACCCGGTGGGTGAAATACGCGTCCAAGTAGGCCTGTGCGCGCGGGCGTTCGGGGGAGCGGGTGCGGCGGACGGCCTCCCAGCCGGTGGCCGGGAGGTCCGGGGCGCCGAGGGCCCGGGGGGCCGGGGCCTCCGCCGCCGGGGTGGTGAGCAGCCGCAGCCAGCGCCCCAGCGTCTCGCGCAGCTCCTCGGGGCGTACCACCGCGTCCGCCGACCCGACCGCCACCTGTGCCTCGGCCGTGTAGGCGGCCGGGTCCGCGTCCGGGGGCCGGACCCGGGAGCCCGCGAAGCCCACCTGGGCGCCCGGGAGCGCCAGGATCACATCGGCTCCGGCGCCGAGGGTGGCCCAGCCGCCGCCGGTCGTGGGGTCCCGCAGCACCGCGATCTGCGGCAGGCCCGCCTCCCGGGTGAGCACCGACTCGCGGGCCACGCGCTGCAGCTGGGTGAGCGCCAGCATGCCCTCCTGCATCCGGCTGCCGCCGGTGGCGACCAGTGGCACGACCGGGAGCCGGTGGGCGCGGGCGTGGTGGTAGGCCGCCTCCAGGCGGTCGCCGGTGCGTTCGCCCAGGGAACCGCCGAGGAAGCCGAACTCGAACGCGATCAGCACGGCCCGGGTACCCCCGACGCTCGCGGTGCCGCAGACGACGGACTCCTCCTCGCCGGTGCGCCCGGCGGCACGGGCGCGCGAGGCGTCGTAGCCCTCCCAGCCGAGCGGGCCGTCCGCCTGCGGTGCCCTTATCAGACCGGGGAGTTCAGCGAAGGCCGCCTCGTCCGCGACCAGGGCCAGGATCTCCCGCGCCGACAGCCGCTCAGGCATCGGCCACCAGCGCCCGCTTCATGATCTTCCCCATGTCGTTGCGGGGGAGCGCGTCCAGGTAGTGGACCACGCGCGGCCGCTTGTGCGGCGCCAGCCGGCCGGCCACATGTCCGGCCAACTCCTCGGCGGCGGGCGGTGCCTGCGGGTCCGCCGGGACGATCCACGCCACGATCCGCTCGCCCAGGTCCGCGTCCGGCTCCCCGGTGACCGCGGCCTCCCGCACCCCCGGATGCTCCAGCAGCGCGTTCTCGATCTCGCCCGCCCCGATCTTGTAGCCGCCGCTCTTGATCAGGTCGGTGGCCTTGCGGCCGACGATCCGGACGTATCCGTCGCTCTCCCGCACCGCCATGTCGCCGGTGCGGAACCAGCCGTCGGCGGTGAAGGCGGCGGCGGTCGCGTCGGGCCGGTTGAGGTACTCGGTGAACAGGTTCGGGCCGCGCACCTGGATCTCGCCGACGGTCTCCCCGTCCAGCGCGGCCACCTCCGTGCCGTCCTCCTCCACCAGCCGCAGCTCGACCCCGGGCAGCGGCACACCGACGGTCCCCGCACGGGCCTCCCCGTCGGCCCGCACGCTGGTGTTCATCAGGGTCTCCGTCATGCCGTAGCGCTCGATCACCCGCCGGCCGGTCGCGGCCGCGATCCGCTCGTGGTCGTGCACGGGCAGCGCGGCCGAGCCGGAGACCAGCAGCCGGGCCCCGGCCAGGGCCTTGGCCAGCTCCGGGTCGTCGGGAAGGGCCTCGGCGATGCGGTGGTACATCGTCGGCACCCCGAACAGCATGGTCGCGCCGGCGTTCAGCTCCCGGGCCACGCCCTCGGTGCCGAACCGCCCGAGGTGCCGCACCGAGCCGCCGCGCCGCAGCGGGCCGAGGACGCCCAGCACGAGCCCGTGCACATGGAACAGGGGCAGCCCGTGCACCAGTACGTCGTCCCCGGTCCACTGCCAGGCGTCGGCGAGCGCGTCCAGGGTCGCGGCGAGCGCCCGGCGCGGAATGACCGCACCCTTGGGCGGGCCGGTGGTGCCGGAGGTGTAGACGACCAGCGCCGGGTCACCGGCCGAGGCCCCCTCCTCCGGGACGGTGCCCGCCTCGGACGCGTCCACGTCGAGCCGGGCCAACTCCGCCAGTACTTCCGGAAGTTCCGCGCCCGGCGCCGCCAGGATCAGGTCCGGCGCGCTGTCGTGCACGATGTGCGCCAGCTCCTTCTCGCCCGACTTGGGGTTGAGCGGTACCGCGGCCACCCCGGCGAGCAGTGCGCCCGTCACCGCCACGGCGGTCTCCAGCTCCGGGGTCGCCCACACGGCCACCCGGCCTGCGCCGCGGATCCGCGTGGCGAGCGCGCCCGCCGCGCCCGCGAGCCCGCCGTACGTCAACGACCGTTCGCCGAACCGCAGGGCGACCCTCCCCCAGACTTCGTCCGGGGGGACCCCCATCTCGCTTCGCTCGCCGGGACCGTCCGCCAGGGCGGGAAAGAGGGAGGACACGCGGCGCACTCCTTGGCTGTCGGAAAAGCTCGCGGAAAGGCTCTCGGAAAAGCTCTCGGCACCCTTCCTACACCAGGAGTCTCGTCCCCACGACCGTGCTCAGGTCGGGTGCGAGCCGCAGTTCCGTCGCGCGGAGGGCGGGATGCTCCAGCCAGTGCAGCCGGGCGAGGTCGGGCCCGCCCTCGTGCAGCGGTGGCCAACCGGTCGCCGGGGTGAAGTCGTCGACGACGACCGTCCCGCCCGGCGCGAGCAGCCGCTCGACGTCGGCGGGCGCGTCCCCGGGCACCTTGCCCTGCCCGCCGCCGTCGAGCACGAGGAGGTCGAAGGGGGCGTGCTCCTCGATGCGCCGCCAGTCGCCGCTCAGCACACGGACGCCGGGGCGGCCGGCGAAGGCCTCGGCCGCCGATCGCGCCCGCTGCGGGTCCCGCTCCACGCTGTACAGCCGCACGCCGGGCCCCGCCCCCGAGGCCAGCCAGGCCAGGCCGACGCCCAGCCCCGTCCCCGTCTCCCCGATCCGGGCCCGGGCACCGCCCGCCAGGGCGTGCAGCAGACGGCCCTGTTCGGGGCGGCAGGAGTGGGGGAAGCCGGAGGCCCGGGCGGCGGTCAGGGCGCGTTGCACCAGGGGCGGGACGTCGTCCGTGCCGGTGTACGCGTCAGTGCCGAGAATCGCCATACAGCCACTTCTACCCGACGGACACGGGTGGCCGGGTGGGCTGAACGACATCAGCGACGACACAGCTCACGTTGTCGGGGCCGCCGGCCGCATTGGCCTCCGCGATCAGCGCGGGAACGGCATCCTCGAGAGCGAGCAGCTCCTTGATCCGGGAGTCGGGGACAACGCCGGTCAACCCGTCGGAGCACAACAGGTACCGGTCACCGGCGCGAGCCTCCCGCAGCCGCAGGTCCGGATCCGGCGCCGCACCGATGCCGAGAGCCTTCAGCAGCAGAGCCCGCTGCGGATGGCTCTCCGCCTCCTCCGGCGTCAGGCGTCCCTCGTCGATCAGGGACTGCACGACACTGTGGTCGTGGGTGATGCGGAACAGTTCCCCGTCCCGCAGCAGATAGGCCCGTGAGTCCCCGATGTGCACGAGCGCCAGCTTCGTTCCGGTCCACAGCAGTGCGGTCAGCGTGGTGCCGACGTCCTCGCCTTCGCCCGCCAGGTCCTGGACGGCCTCACCGGCGGAGCGCACCGCGTCGTCCAGCAGGTTCAGCACACTCCCCGCCGTCGGCTCCTCGCCCTCGTCCAGGAACCTGAGAGCCTCCACGGCCGCGCCGCTCGCGGTAGCCCCCGCCGGCCCGAACCCGTCGGCCACGGCGAGCAGCCTGCGGCCCGCGTACACCGTGTCCTGGTTGGCCGGGCGGACCTGCCCACGGTCGGAGTGGGCGGAATAACGCAGTTCCAGCATGGTGGTGTGATCCCTTCTCGATTCACCGGTCAGCTGGTCGACGAGGAACGCGGCGAGATCCCGCCGTGCGGCCGTCTCCGCCTCGACCCGCGCCCAGTACGCCCGGATCTCCGCCGCGGCATCCGGCGGGTCCAGCGCGCACACGGCGCGGATCTCGGCCAGCGGCATGCCCAGCCGCCGCAGCCAGGCCACGAGCCGGGCCTGCCGAAGCTGCCCGGCGGCGTAGTACCGGTACCCGGTGCCGGGGTCGACCCGGGCCGGCCGCAGCAACTCCAGCTGGTCGTACAGCCGCAGCGCCTTGGGCGACAGCCGGCTCGCCCTGGCGAAGGCACCGATCGTCAGCAGTTCCATGAGGCTCCTCGCGTTCCCCGTCTTCCACCACCGATGCTGGGGCTTCACCAAAGGTGAAGGTCAAATGCGCTGTCGTGGTTCCACCGCCGCTTGTTAGCCTCACAGCCGATCGAACCGTCGCACGACAGGGAGCCCGCCGTGCCCCGAATAGCGCTCGCCACCTACGACCCCGGAGCCGAGCCGACCAAGGACAGCGACCTGCCGGTGCTGGTGCGGGCGCTGACGGACGCCGGGGCCGAGGCGGAGGCCCGGCACTGGGACGACCCGGACGCCGACTGGGGCGCCTACGACCTGGTCGTCATCCGGTCGACCTGGGACTACAGCTGGCGCGCCGAGGAGTTCGGGGCGTGGGTGGAGCGGGTCGGCGCCGTGACGCGTCTGGCCAATCCGCCCGCCGTGGTGCGCTGGAACTCCGACAAGCGCTACCTCGGCGAGCTGGCGGCGGCCGGTGTGCCGACCGTGCCCACGCGCTACATCGCTCCCGGCGAGCCCGCCGACCTGCCCGCCGGCCACGAGTACGTGATCAAGCCGACCTCCGGCGCGGGGGCCCGGTTCGCCGCCCGCTACACCCCCGCCGAGCACGAGACGGCCGTACGACAGCTGGCGCGGATGCACGCGGAGGGCTTCACCGCGATGGTGCAGCCGTATGTGCGGAACATCGACGTCAGCGGGGAGCGGGCGCTGCAGTTCTTCGGCGGCGGCCTCCTGCACGCCAGCCGCAAGGGCGCCGTCCTGTCCTCCGGCACCCCGTACGACGCCGACAAGGTCGCCCACCCCGATCTGGAGCCCTGGCAGCCCACGGACGAGGAACTCGCCGTGGCCGAGAAGGCGTTGACGGCCGTACCCGGCGCACCGGGGCTGCTGTACGCGCGCGTGGACCTCGTGGACGGGGAGGACGGGCAGCCGCGAGTCATGGAGCTGGAGCTGGTCGAGCCCAACCTGTTCCTGTTCCTGCACCCGGCCTCGCTGGCCCGCGTCACGGAAGCGATCCTGGCGGCGGCCGCGATGGCCTAGGGGCCGTTCGGCGCACCGGGCCCCGGGCGGCCTACGCAGACCCGACCGTGGCCCGGCAGGCCTCGGCGTACGCCCGGACCAGGGGTCGTCCCCCGTCCTCGCGGCGCCAGGCCAGGGCGTAGCGGCTGGGGCCGATGCCCCGGACCGGGCGGGTGGTGACGCCGCCCAGGGTGATCAGCGGGTTCGTCGCGGGCGGCGACGGTACGCAGCCCGGTGACCCGGCCAAGGCGGCGGCCCTCATTCTGGCCGCGCTGGAGGCGGAGCGGACCCCGCTGCGGCTGCCGCTCGGCGACGACGGGGTGAGCGCCGTCCTGACCCACCTCGACCAGGTCCGCGAAGACGTCACGGCCTGGGAGAAGCAGGCCAGGGCGACGGCCTTCGACGCGTAGGTCCCCCGGGGACCCGCTACGTGCGGATCGCGGTCCGCTGGAGCAGACCCCAGGTGAACTCGGCGACGACCTCGTGCGGTACGCCGTCCCGGTCCGGGGCGGTGAAGGCCAGCCCCCAGCGGGTGGGGGCCGTGCCCTCCAGCGGGCGGGCGGGGGCGAAGGCGCGGGCGGCCTCGTCCACCGTGCAGGACCACGGGGCGAGGTCGTCCAGGGTGCGCAGTGCCGGGGCCGGGGCGCCCGGCGCGCGTACCAGCCACTCGTTCCAGACCGCACCGTCGGGGGAGACCAGCACCTCGAAGCGCAGACCGGGCCAGAGGGGCAGCGCCCACTGCCGGGCCTCGCAGTCGACGTCACCGAGGCGGCGCCGGACGACGGCCTCGGGCTCCCCGAGGACCGAGCGGTACCGGGCGGCCGCGGACCGCGACCTCGGCGACCGGACCATCGCCTGCCACCGCTTGTTGGTCTCCCGCATGTCCGCGAGCGACGCGCCGAGCGTGCGCCGGGCGTCCTCGACCAGGTCCGGGTTGTGGTCCGCCATGCGGCGCAGCAGCACCAGCTGGAAGTCGAGTTGCATGGACCCATGGTGCCCGGCTCGTTCCCGGCCATTGCCCACGCACCCGGCGATGACTAGCCTATGTTCGTCATGCCGATCGCCTGTTGAAATCTCGAACATAGGCGCTTAGACCCAAGGGAGGGGGCCGGACGTGGGACGCCTCGTGCCTGCCGTAACCCGGGCTCTCGACATTCTTGAGCTGTTCCTGGACGGGGACGGGACGCTCTCCGCCCCCGACATCGTGCGCAAGCTGCAGCTGCCGCGCACCACCGTGCACGAGCTGGTCACCACGCTCGCCGCACGCTCGTACATCGTGCAGGTGCCGGGACAGCCCGGACGGTACCGGCTCGGCGTACGCCCGTACCAGCTCGGCAGCCGCTACGCCGAGCAGCTCGACCTCGCGGCCGAGGGCCAGCAGGTGGCCCGCTCGGTCGCGGAGACCTGCGACGAGACGGTCCACGTGGCCATCCTCGAGGGCACCGACGTGATCTACATCGCCAAGGTCGATTCCACGCACGCCGTGCGCATGGTCTCGGCCGCCGGCCGCCGGCTGCCCGCCCACTGCACCTCCGTCGGCAAGATGCTGCTGGCCTCGCTGCCGGAGCAGGAGCTGGCGGCGCGGATCCCGGACGGCGCCGAGCTGACCGCGATGACGCCCAACAGCATCACCGATCCGGCCGCGCTGCGCGAGGCCCTTGCGGAGATCCGGCAGCGGGGCATCGCGGTGGAGAGCCGCGAGTCCAACCCGGACGTGTCGTGCGTGGCCGCCCCCGTGCGTGACCGCACGGGCCACGTGGTCGCCGCCCTCTCCGTCTCGGTCCCCATGATCCGCTGGAGCGACGAGCGGATGGCCGAGCTGGAGGAGCTGGTCGTGAAGGGCGCGGCGGAGCTGTCGGAGCGGCTCGGCCACCGGGGCGTGGCGTGACGTCGTACGAGGTCGCCGTGCGGGCGGAGGCGGCGCTCGGCGAGGGCCCCACCTGGGACCCGGCAACGGGCCGTCTCATCTGGGTCGACGTCCTGGGCATGCGTGTCCACACCTACGACCCCTCCTCCGGCCGCCGCACGATCCGTACGACGGAACAGCACGTCGGAGCGGCGAAACCCCGCGCGGGCGGCGGCCTGGCGCTGAACCTGCGCGACGGCGTCGGGCTCCTCGACCCCGACGACACCTTCCGCTGGCTCCACCACGAGCCGGTCCCCGGCCGCCGCGCGAACGACGCGGCCGTCGCTCCCGACGGGTCCCTGTGGGCGGGCACGATGCGCTACGACGAGGCGACGGGGGGCGGCACGCTGTCCCGCCTCACCGGCGCCGGGGAGACACGGCTCGCCCTCCCCGGCGTCACCGTCAGCAACGGCACCGGCTGGAGCCCGGACGGCCGCCTCATGTACTACGCCGACACCCCGACCCGGCGCGTGGACGTCTTCGACCACGACACCGAGGGCATCCGCAACCGGCGCACGCTGGTCGAGATCGAGCAGGGCGCCGGCTTCCCCGACGGCCTGACGGTCGACGCGGAGGGCTGCGTGTGGGTGGCGCTCTGGGACGGGGGAGCGGTCCGCCGCTACACGCCGTCCGGCGACCTGGACCGTGTACTCACCCTGCCCACCCCGCGTACGACGGCCTGCACGTTCGGCGGCCCGGACCTGACCGACCTGTACATCACGACAGCGCGCACGGGACTGTCGGCACCGCACCCGATGTCGGGCTCGGTACTGGTGATTCAGGGCGCGGGCGAGGGCCTGCCCCAACCGGCGTTCGAGGGCTGACGCCGCTGCCGCCCCGCGGCTGAGGACGCGTCAGGCGTTGGTGCCGACGTGGGCGGTCTGCGTTCAGTCGTGTACGGCAACGCTCCTGGCCGGGACGGCCGCACGCGCGCGGACCGCCTCGATCTCGTGGCTGTGGCGGAGGATCCGGGAGACGACCCCGATCTCCCGGAGCAGGCTCGTGGTGTCGGGCCCGGCGGCCGCGTCGGCCGGCTCGGGGGCACGGCCCTTCGCCTGGATCGCGTCGAGGATGCCCACCGCGGCCGCCAGTGCCCGAGCCCGCTCGGGCGGGTGCCCGAGGCCGAGGGCGGCGTCGTACGACCGCCTGCCCAGGCCGGTGTCGATGTGCCGGGCCAGCGACAGCAGAACATCCCGGATGAACGTCTCGCGCCGGGTCAGCCGCAGCTCGGGCGTGGCTCGCAGCACGAACGGCACGCCTCCCCCGCTCACGGACCGCATCAGCCGGTACAGCGGCCGCAGTTCGCGGTGGGCGAGCCGCACCCGCCAGCGGTCGTGCAGGTATTGGCCGGCGTGCGGCAGGACGAAGCCGACCGCGACGAGGATGGCGGACAGTGAGGCGACCGGTGGGGCGAGATTGGTGCTCAGCCAGTCCAGGTCCTGACCCCACCAGCGTGCGAAGACGGCAGTCAGCTTGGACACGTTGAAGATGAGGTTGAGGACGTAGCCGACGCCCAGGAGCTTCAGGCCCCAGCGCAGCCAGCCGTCCAGTCCCTCGGCGCGCACCCAGTTCCAGATCTGCTGGGACGTGATCAGGACGGCGACGGCGTGCGCCACCAGGTAGAGCAGGATCTCCTCGCGCATGAACGGGGTGGTGGCGTAGTACGTGTCCAGGTCCCGCAGCCGCTCCTCGGGCACGTCGGCGAGCAGGAACAGCACCCACAACGCGACGATCACCCCGGAGTACACCGAGATCACCCAGCGCACCGCACGCCGGGTGGCGGCCGAGCGGTCGGACGGGCCGTTGCGCCAGGTGATGATCAGCAGCAGGCAGGAGCCGCACATTGCGGTGATGAGTGAATAGCACCAGGGTGCGGAGATGTTGGGCACGCCGGTCAGCCGGTTGACCCGGGCGATGGTGGACGGCGCGCAGAACACGAAGACCGCACATGCGAGCAGCAGCACTCCGCCGACCCCGCGCAGCAGCGGGTCCCGCCATAACCGGATGATCGTGGGCAGCTTGAACACCAGGGCGGCGGTGAGCACCGCGGTGGGGATCCAGAAGGAGATGTAGAACTCGTCGAGGAGGCGTGAGGGGTCCAGCGCCAGCGCGGTCACCGCGTGACTCCTCCACGACCGCGATAGCCGAGGGAGCGTTGGACCCGCTGAACGGGATCGAGCGGCGCCTTGGTGCCCGGACCGCTGAGAAAGGACCGGAACAGCGTGGCCAGGCGGTGGCCGAAGTCGTCGGCCTCGGCCTCGTCCGCCTCGCGGGAGCCGTTGCGGGCGGCGACCGTCAGGGCCATGTCGCGCCAGCGGTGCTCGCCCGCGAGTGCGCGGGCCGCCGCGGCCCCGGCCAGGTGGTGGTGCCGGTGTCCGGCGTGCAGGTGCCACAACTCGTGGCCGAGTATCACCAGTTGCTGCAGGGCTTCGGCCCGTTCCTCCACGATGACCAGGTCGAAGTCCTGGAACTCCACCCACAGGCCGGTGACTTCGATCTCGTCCGGGAAGCGCTCGAAGCGCAGCTCCACCGGCCGTCCGGACCGCCGTACGGTCATCTCCTCGCACAGCGTCTGGCACAACTCGCGCACACCGTCGGGTGGTTGTGGCCGCGCGCGGACGGCGGTGGCGAGGCCGGCGGCCAGGGTGCGCATCGCCGGGCCCGAACGGGAGCCGCACAGCCATGCGGCCAGCCGCGCCGCCCCCTGCCGCGCACCCGCGATGGTCATCGGTCCCCCGTCTCGCCGCCGGTGTGCGGTTCGTCCGAGCGTACGCGCCTGGATGTGTCCGCGTCAGGTGATCGGACGACCGTCGTTCAACGCGGAACGACCACCTCCGCTCCCGTGACGAACGAAAGCCCGCGTACGGCCCATTGACGCGCAGGCGCATCGCTTCTACGGTCCCGTTCGAAGCCACGGTCGGTATTCGATATCCCGAACAGTGAATCGCAGACAACCCGACCCCGAAAGGCGCACATGCACCCCGCTCGATTCACCCTCGACCCCGCCTTCACCGTCGGCCAGGTCAACCCCCGCCTCTTCGGCTCCTTCGTGGAACACCTCGGCCGCTGTGTCTACACAGGCATCCACGAGCCGGACCACCCGACGGCGGACGAGGCAGGCCTGCGCACCGACGTGCTCGACCTGGTGCGCGAACTCGGAGTGACCACGATCCGCTACCCCGGCGGCAACTTCGTCTCCGGCTACAAGTGGGAGGACTCCGTCGGCCCGGTGGAGGACCGCCCCCGCCGCCTCGACCTCGCCTGGCACTCCACCGAGACCAACCGCTTCGGCCTCTCCGAATACATCGCGTTCGTGAGGAAGCTCGGCCCCCGGGCCGAACCCATGATGGCCGTCAACCTGGGCACCCGCTCGGTCGCCGAGGCCCTCGAACTCCAGGAGTACGCCAACCACTCCGGCGGCACGGCGCTCTCCGACCTCCGGGCGGCCCACGGCGACAAGGACCCCTTCGGCATCAGGCTCTGGTGCCTCGGCAACGAGATGGACGGCCCCTGGCAGACCGGCCACAAGACGGCCGAGGAGTACGGCCGGGCCGCCGCCGAGACGGCCCGGGCCATGCGCCGGATCGACCCGTCCGTGGAACTGGTGGTCTGCGGCTCCTCCAGCCAGTCCATGCCCACCTTCGCCGCCTGGGAGGCGACCGTCCTGCAGGAGACGTACGAGCTGGTCGACCACATCTCCCTGCACGCCTACTACGAGCCGGTCGACGGCGACCTGGACTCCTTCCTCGCCTCCGCCGTCGACATGGAGTCCTTCATCGAGAACGTGGTGGCGACGGCCGACCACGTGGGCGCCCGTCTCAAGTCCAAGAAGAGGATCAACCTCTCCTTCGACGAGTGGAACGTCTGGTACCTCTCGCGCTGGGAGGAGTACGCGAGGACCATCGACCGGACCGGCTGGCCGGAGGCCCCCCGCCTGCTGGAGGACAACTACAGCGTCACCGACGCCGTCGTCCTCGGCTCCCTGCTCATCGCCCTGCTCCGGCACGCCGACCGCGTCACCGTCGCCTGTCTCGCGCAGCTGGTCAACGTGATCGCGCCGATCATGACCGAGCCGGGCGGTCCGGCCTGGCGGCAGACGACGTTCTTCCCGTTCGCGCAGGCCTCCCGGCACGGCCGCGGCGAGGTCCTCGACGTCCGCGTGGACTCGCCGACGTACGGGACGCGCAAGTACGGCGAGACGGACCTGCTGCACGCCACCGCGGTCCGCGCGGCCGACGGCACGGTCACCGTCTTCGCCGTGAACCGCGGCCGCAGCGAGCCGCTCCCGCTCGAAGTCGCCCTGAACGGCCTCGACCTGACCTCCGTCGTCGAGCACAGCGCGCTCGCGGACGCCGACCCTGACGCCCGCAACACCCTGGACGACCCCGACCGGGTCACCCCGCACCCGGTCGAGGGCACCGCCCTGCGGGCCGGCACCCTCACCGCCGTGCTGGAGCCCCTGTCCTGGAACGTGATCAGGCTCGCCTGAGCGGTCTCAGCGGCCGGGGGAGAGCACCGGAGTCACCGGTGTCCCCCCGGTCGCCCGGCCCAGCAGGGTCAGCTGGACGTTCCCCGGGCCGGACAGCGTGGTGAACTCCGAGAGGACCGCCAGCGCCAGGGTGTTGGAGCCCCGGGTGCGCAGGATGCCGTTGGGCAGGACGAAGGTGTGCTGCGGGCCGACGTTGTTGATGTACTGGCCCATGTTCCAGCCGTTGAGGAAGATCTGCGCCCGGTAGGCCCGGTACGGGTCGTCCTGCAGGGTCAGACCGATCGAGGCGTCGATGTCGGCGGGCACCGACAGCCGGAAGCCGGTCCGGTACCAGGTCACCCCCTGGCGCCGCTCGGCCCGCGGGAAGGTGACCGCCTTCCAGCCGCGGTCGCGGAAGCCGGGCAGGTGCCAGCCCTCGCGCTCGCCGTACAGGCCGCCGTTGTTCAGCGGTCCGCGCACCGGGTCAGGTGCCGCCTCGCCCTGGATCCGCCAGGCCACCTTCGGCGATGCCCCCTTGAAGAGGGCGGCGGTGAGGCCGCGGGCCGCCTTGTGGGTGTCCAGCGCCTTGCCGTCCTGGTCGTGCTGCATGCGCCGGACCAGGACCGACAGCACGTGCCGGCCGGGCGAGCGCAGCCGTTCGTCCACCGGGAAGGCGGCGGTGGCGTCCCAACTACCCTTCCTGACCGTGGTGTTCTTGTCGGGCACCGGCATCCGGTGGGTGCCCAGCGGCTCCCCGTCCAGCCACGCCATCAGCAGGCCCTGGGTGCCCGTGGTGTAGGCGAGCGAGACCTCCTCGACGGCCGAGGAGTCGCTGAACGTGCCCCGGTACCAGACGTCCCCGTAGTGGAAGCCGTAGTCGTCGGCGAACAGCACCGGCTGCCCGTCCGGGACCGGAGTGACGCTGTACGAAGACGTCCTGTCCGCCTTCTTCCACGACGAGTCGTCGAAGCTGGGTCCGGCCTCCGGGTTCTCGGTCCGCATCCGCCAGCGGCCCAGCCGGGGCAGCACCACCTCCGGCGCGGAGGGCAGCATCCCGGTCGTCATCACGCTCTGGGACATGGTGATCCGGGTCGGCACCCTGCGCCCGTTCCACACCAGGCTCGTGATCCCGCGCGGCCCCCACACCTCCACGCTGGTCTCCCCGGTGACGTCACCCGTCAGGTGGACCTCGGAACCGCGCACCTCGGCGTGGCGCAGCAGCGAGGGGCCGTACACCAGCAGGGTGCCGGACGGGGTGTCGAACGGGAAGATGCGCACGGCGGTGGCGTCGTCGGCGAAGAGCAGCAGCAACGGGACGTCGCTCTCGCCCTTGGCGACCAGCACCCGGGTGAGACCGCCCTGCCCGAGGGGCGCGTTGACGTGCAGTTCGTTGCTGTCGTACGCCCAGGCGCCCTCCGGGTCGAGCCGGGTGACGAACGGTTCCTCCGGGCACTTCAGGACCAGGTCCGCCATGTCGTCGCGGCGGCCGGCGAACACGGCGATGTCCTGCCGCCCGGCCGTCACGCACAGCATGGGCTGGGCGGTGGAGTACTTCAGTGTCCGGTGGCCCAGGCGGAGTCCGGTGGTCAGCATGCGGGCATCGCGCGGGGGCACGGTGATCTTCAGGTTCCCCGCGTTGGTGGGCAGGTCGGTGGTGACCTGCTCGGTCCCGTCGTTGCGGGCCACGTACACATGGGTGCCGGTGTCCGGGTTGGACAGGTGGTAGACCTTCAGCCCCTCGGCCTTGACCTCCGCCGCCCGGTCCAGCCGGGCGAAGTCGGGCACGCGCTGCAGCAGATGCCCGAGCTGGTGCATCGGGGCGATCTTGTCGGTGACGTTGCGCGCCTCGTCGATCGCGGCCCCGTAGTCGTACGACGTGTAGACGACCGGTGCGGGCAGCCAGCCCCACGACGTGCCGCCGAACGTCATGTACACGTTGTGCAGGGTGATGCCGTTGGCGAGGTTGGTGAGGTAGAAGCGGCGCTCGTAGGCCGCGTCCCGGGTGCGCCGCGACTCGGCGTATCCCTTGCCGTCGAACCAGGAGCCGCCCCACGGGTCGAACCAGCCGCCCCCGAACTCGGGCATGAACCCGGGCGTGCGCGGCGAGGCGGTGGCCCCGCCGGTCGGTCCGCCGGGCCCGAAGGTGCCCCAGTCGGGCGGCGTCTGGGACGGCGACGGATACCCGTCGAACCCGTACAGCCAGCCGCCCTTCTCCCCGCCCGTGTCGAACGCGCCCGGGACCCAGTGGCCGTTCCTGCCCTTGTCGTTGTGGAAGAGCGGGACGTCGATCCCGTCGTGCCTGACCTTCTTGTACAGGTGGGACATGTAGTCCCGGCCGGTCGCCTCGGTGACGTGGGAGTCGTACTCGTTCTCGATCTGGTAGAGCAGGATCGTGCCCTTGCCCTGGGTGAACAGGTGCCGGCGGGCGATCCGGTTCACCTGGGTCAGCCACTCGTCGACGTGCGACAGATAGGTCGGGTCGGCGGTGCGGGCCGTGCCCTTGGTCGCTGTCAGCCAGCCAGGGAAGCCGCCGCCGTCGATCTCGGCGTTGATGTACGGGCCGGGCCGCAGGATGACGTACAGCCCGGTCTCGGCGGCCGTCCGCAGGAAGAGGTCGAGATCCCGGACCCCGGAGAAGTCGTACTTGCCGGGCGCGGGGGAGTGGTAGTTCCACGACACGTAGATGCTCACGGCGTTGTACCCGTGCGCCCGCATCTTCTGCAGCACGTCCCGCCACAGGGACGGGCTCGGCAGCCGGAAGGGATGCATCTCGCCGGACCATACGACCAGCCGCCGGCCGTCGACCAGCAGTGAGTAGTGGTCGTACCCGATGGTGTGATGCTCCCCGTCGGCGCGCGGCGGGGCGGGCGCCGGACCGGTCGGCACGCTGCGCGCCGCGTACGCCGAGGGCGCCCCGGGGCCGCCGCTTCCGCCCAGGGCGAAGCCGAGCGCGGCCGAGCCGGCCAGGGCACTGAAGGTACGTCTGCTGAGCGCCAAGGTGGATCCTCCCGGGCGATCTTACGGGGGCGCGGTCCGGCCATTCTCCATGGAGGTACGCCCCACAATGGACCTATGAGGATCTCGGCGCGGGCGGATTACGCGGTACGGGCGGTACTGGAGCTGGCCGTACGGGAGGGTGACACCCCGATGAAGGCCGAGGAAATCGCCGCTGTACAGGACATTCCGCACAAGTTCCTGGAGGGCATCCTGGGCGATCTCCGGCGGGCCGGGATCGTCGACAGCCGACGCGGCGGAGGCGGCGGCTACCGGCTCGCCCGGGCCGCGGCCGCGGTCACTGTGGCGGACGTCATCCGGGCGGTGGACGGTCCGATCGTGTCGGTACGCGGAGAACGCCCCACGGACCTGTCCTACACGGGCACCGCCCAGCCCCTCCTGCCGCTCTGGATCGCCCTCCGCGCCAACGTCCGCCGCATCCTGGAGGGCGTCACGATCGCCGACCTCGCGGCGGACGCGCTGCCCGAGCCGGTACGGGAGCTGGCGGCGGAGCCGGGGGCCTGGGAGAACCCGTAGCCACTCAGCCGATGGCGATGCGGGTCAGCCAGTAGTCCTTGGGCGCGATGACCTCCGTTCCGGAACTGGTGAGGGCGCTCTTGCCGCCCGCGTAGAAGCGGACGGAGCCGTCGGAGCGGATGGCCCAGATGTCGGGGATGGTGTCGCCGTTGGCACTCGGTGTGCCGATCAGGAGGGGGACGCTGCTGCTGAGCCAGCCCGAAGCGGCGTACTCGCCGTCGGCTCCCCCGGAGGAGTTCGCTGCGGAAGCGAGGGAGGTGAGGTCCACTCCGCCACTGTCGGCTGCGATGCCCTTGCGGAGCAGGAGCCGGCCGGAGACGTCGCTGCGGTAGAGGAGGTCGGTGATGCCGTCGCCGCTGATGTCCTGGGCGGTGACGAGGTCGCGGTCCTTCCAGGCGGAGGCGGAGAGCCGGATCGCCTGATCGATGGTGGCGCCGTGGTAGCCGGTGAAGGCCCACAGTTCGTCGTCGGTGCCGTTCTTGACGGTGGCGAAGAAGTCGGTGCGGCCGTCTCCGGTGGCGTCTCCGGCGCTGATGATCTGGGTGAAGTCGGCGGGGCTCGGGGCTCCGTCGGGCAGGAGGATCTCACGGCGCTTGTCGGCGTCGACGGCGCCGTAGCCGTCTCCGGGGTAGACCCAGAGTTTGCCGCCGACGCGTGCGACGAGGTCCTGGAGGCCGTCGCCGCCGTAGATGTCGCCGTTGTGGGTGATCAGGGCGCCTTTGAAGTGACCCGAGGGAAGTCCCGCGAACGGCGGCAGATCATCGCCGCTGGGGTCCTTGTCGGGGTTGGCGCGGTAGGCGCCGGGCATGGAGTAGGCCAGGTCGCCGGTCGGCTTGGTCAGGTCGTTCTTGTCGGCCTCGGACGGGTACAGGGCGAGGTTGCCGGCTTCGGTGACCGCGAAAAGGTCCGGCATGCCGTCACCGGTGAAGTCGCCGGCCTTGTCGGCCTGGTCCTTCGGGGTCACATAGAAGTAGTACTTCGTCGGCTCCGAGGGGTTGCCGGCGCTGTCGACGGTGCGGACGAAGAGCACGTTGGGCCCGGCAGCCGGGGGCTTGGCGTTGCTGATCGTGGCGCTGACGGAGGTGGCGGTGCCCGCCGTCCGGGCGACGGAGAAGGGGTAGCTGGAGGTGTTGAACCCGTACTCGTAACGCACGACGTCGGTGTTGAGGGCGCGGAAGGTGAAGGACCCGGGAGTGCCGAACTTCTTGACACTCCAGGTGGCGTCCTCACCGTCGTTGCCGAAGCCGTTGTCGCTGCCGTCGGCGTCCGGGAAGTCGGTGGAGCTGACCTTGGGCGGCTTGGGGGCTGCGGTGTCGAGGACGAACCGGCAGGGTGTCTTGGCCGGAGCGTAGGCGGACGAACTGTTGGCGTCGTCCCAGGCCCGCACACGCCAGGAGTAGACGGTGCCGTTGGTCAGGCTGCTGGTGGAGAACCTCGAAGTGGTCTTCAGCGCGGTTCCGGTGTCGGGGCCGACGGAGACATGGCCGGTCGATTTCAGCAGGTCGCCGGTGGTGTCCCACTTGCCCATGGGCCACAGGTCGAAGTCGAGGTAGTCGAGGTTCTTGTCCTTGTCCGTGGCCTTGGCCGTGAAGGTCAGGTCACCCGAGCCCATGCGCTGGTACGGCGTGGTCGTGGTGCATTTGGCATCCGGTCCCAGATCGAGGGAGCCGGAGACGATGCTGGGCCTGCGGTTGTAGATCAGCTCCAGCACGGGGGCGTTGTCGCCGTCGGCCTGGAACTTCTTCCACGCGTACTGGGAGTTCTCGTCGCGGGCGCGCAGTCCGAAGGTGATGGTGTCGTCGCCGTCGTCGGCGGCCTCCTGCGCGCCGCGCTTTACGTCGAAGGCCTCGTACGCGTCGTGGCAGCCGGATGCCTTCCAGCCGTGCGCGAAGCTCTTGGTGGCCAGTTTGTTGCCGTCATGGAGCTTGGGTGCGTTGCTCCAGTTGGTGTGCGAGTCGATCTCGCCGGTCAGGTGCACGCTCATGGAACGGTCGCTGCAGGACCAGGAGTAGGTCTCCAGCATGCGCAGCTTGGCACTGGTGATCTTGGTGCCTTTGAGGTCCTTGTCGAAGTCGATGTTGAAGTAGGACCGGGAGGTGCCCCAGGTGTCGGACTCGAAGCCGACGCGGGCTTCGTGGGAGCCGCCCTTGTTGAAGCCCTTGCCGTCGTAGAACGTGGCTTTGGGGAAGCGGTTGTATGCAGTGGTCCAGTGCTGGATGTGCTTCTTGACCGAAGGGTCGATGAACACGGGGTAGGTGGTGTCCGGGTTGGTCAGGAAGTCCTGGTCCGGGGTGAGGGTCCAGTTCCCTGCGGAGAGGTCTGCGTCGACCAGGGCTCCGCGCGAGTCGGGTGACGGGCCGTCCAGCGACGCCAGGCTCAGCGTGGCCGCCGTGCCTGTCTGTGAGGGGGCCGGGGACGGTTCCGGAGGCGCGGAAGGCAAGGGGGATTCGGACACCGAAGGCTCCGGACCGTCACTGGCGGGGGGCAGGGTCTCGACGTCGGTGTCGCTCTGCTCGTCGGACTCGGCCGGGTCTTCGGCAGTGGGGGAGGGGCTGTCGCTCGGGGTGGAGCCGGCCGAGTCCGTCGGGTCGGGCGTCTCGGGCTCGGTCGGCTGGGCGCTCGCGCCCACGGCGCTGTCTGTCACGGCCGGCGTGCCGCTGCTGTCCCACATCAGCGGGGTGGGCGACATGGCGACTTCGGCGCCGGAGGCGTCTTCGGCGCTGACGATGTCGGTGACCGGGTCGAGCCGGAAGGTGAGGTCTGCGGAGTGCAGTCCGTAGGCCAGCTGCTGCACATGCGGGTCGGATGCGGCCTGACGGTTTTTCAGCACGACGAGCTGGGCGAAGCCGTCGTCATCGGCGGTGAGTACGAGGTCGCCACCTGGAAAGATGTCCGGGTACAGCGCGCGGTTGCCGTCGATGATCGGGCTGGGGACGCTGCCCGGCCACGTGAGCTGGACGTCGTGGTCGCCAACGTGCAGGGTGACCAGCGGTGTTCCCGAGTCAGCCGCCGCGCCCTGCAGGAGGGAGACGCGGTGGACGGTGGAGCGGTCGGCGTGCTGTGCACCGCCGTCGCGGGAGCCGGCCGAGAAGATCACGCGGGTGTTGGTCGCCTTCGGCTCCCACCCGTCCTTGGTGCGGTGGAGCCCAGGGTCGATCGTCTTCCACTCACCACCCACCTTGGCGCGGATGGGGGACGAGTAGAGCCGCTTCTGCATGAGCCCGTCGGGGCGGGCCCAGGTGGTGGAGGAAGCGGTGCGGGCGGTGGTGACCTCGACGTTCTTGCCCGTCCGTTTCGCCTGTGTGAGGGCCGCATTCTCGCTGACGGTCACGGTGTGCCGTAGGTGATGACCGTCCGCGGGCGCCGCGTCGCTGTCCAGTCGCAGTCCCGCGTAGAGGATGCCGGACGTGGCCAGCAGGCTCGCGAGCAGCACAGCGCTGGTCCGATGGCCGGGCCTGCGGCGCCAGTTGGGTGTCATCGACCGGGATCCCCTTCCCCCTCGGGGCCGTCGCATGACAGCGCGCGGCCGGGCGAGCCGATGATGACCTATGGGGAACCTGTCGTCACCTTGTGAATGAATTGGGCGGGTGGGTCGAGAGAGCGCCGACCCTTCTACGCCGCGCAGACCGGCGCCCGAAACGGGAGGGCTGCGCTCGAGAGGCAAAGTGGGCAAAGGTCAACAATGCAAGTGAAATTGACGCCCTGTTTAGAGATCCACGTAATGCTATGGCCAATAATTCTCAAGAGTCCGACCAATCCCGCCTCAAGGGCTTTCCTCCGTTCAGGCCGTATTCGCTCTGTAGCGAGTCGTTAC
This sequence comes from Streptomyces sp. NPDC044064, assembly GCF_056434245.1. NCBI lineage: Bacteria > Bacillati > Actinomycetota > Actinomycetes > Kitasatosporales > Streptomycetaceae > Streptomyces > Streptomyces sp. NPDC044064. The sequence goes on along the minus strand of NZ_JBWKFN010000002.1, from coordinate 15,734 downwards.
GCACCGTGACTACCCTCACATCGCCCCCTCGCCCCTGGCGTTTACTCACAGGTTGATCACAGAATCTTCGCTGTTTGATACATCGTCACGCGTGGCCCAACTCCGGTCCCGCTTCAAGTGGTCCGGGGGGACCTCGTCGTGTTCGATCGTCTCTTGCCGGCCCGTAAGCGTCGCCTCGCACGGGCCGCTGTGCCTGTCACTGCGGCGGCCCTGCTGATCGGTCTGCTGCCTGCTCAGGCCATGGCCTTGCCGCCGGACCCGGCGAAGGCGGAGGTCGGGCGAGAGTCGGTGGACCTCGAGGCACTGGAACGCGATCAGCCAGTATCGGGCCATGAGGCCAAGCCCAAGGTGGCCAGTCTCCGCGCGGAGATACCCACGGAACAACTGTCCGCCGCCGCGAACACCGTCTCTCCGCCGTCGAATCTCTCTGGTTCGGTCACCTTCGGTTCCACGGCCACGACGGCCTCGGCGCACTCGACCACCGCGGCGGCCGACCAGGCGGCTTTCAGCCCCGTCGGCACTCTCCCCGTGAGCCTGGGCCAGGCCCCGGACCAGCCGGCCCCCACCGGTACTTGGCAGGTCTCCATTCCCGACCGCACAGCAGCCGTGAGCCAGGGAGTGGACGGCGCCGTCATGGTGGTGCAGGCCCCCGACGCCGGCTCCGTGCCGGTGTCGGTGAAGTTGGACTACTCCAAGTTCAAGAGCCTCTACGGCGCCGACTGGGCTTCGCGGCTGCGGCTCGTCCAGTTTCCCGACTGCTATCTGACGACGCCGGACGACGAAGCGTGCCAGCAGTACGAGGAGTTGGACACCACCAACGACACGGCGTCGAAATCCCTGACCGCCACCGTCGACCCGGCGACCGACCCCGCGGTGACACCGGCCTCCGCCGATTCCACACGCTCCGAGCGTTCCGGCGTGGTCCGGGCGGCCTACCGCAGGACCACCTCGGCGACTCCCGTGGCGGCAGGCCCCGGTACCGCGGTCGTCGCTGCTATGGACTCCGGCGGTGGTGCCGGCGGCAGCTTCAAGGCGACGCCGCTCGCCTCGGACGGCAAGTGGGAGGCGGGAGGATCGTCCGGCGCGTTCACTTGGTCCTACCCGCTCACCGTGCCGAGCCCGCCCGCCGGACCCGCGCCCGCGATCTCGTTCAACTACAACTCGCAGTCGGTCGACGGGCGTACGGTCGTGTCCTCCGGGCAGTCCTCGTGGATCGGTGAGGGCTGGTCCTACGACCCCGGCTACATCGAGCGCCGTTACCGCTCCTGCCAGGACGACCGCAAGAAGCTGAACGCGGGCACCCCCAACAACACGGCCAAGAAGGACAAGACCACCGACCTGTGCTGGGTCTCGTACAACGCCGTGATGTCCCTGGCCGGAAAGACCACGGAACTGGTCCGCGATGCGGGCTCCGGCAGCGATCCGGAGAAGGACAGCGAGTTCTACCGGCCCCAGCAGGACGACGGCACCCGCATCGAGCACCGCGTCGGCGGCAGCAACGACGACAACAACGGCGAGTACTGGGTGGTCACCACCCCCGACGGCACCCAGTACTACTACGGCCTCAACCAGGTCGGCGGCGGCCACGCCGACACCAAATCCGTTTCCACCGTCCCCGTCTTCGGCAACCACCCCGGCGAGCCCTGTCACGCCGACTTTTTCGCGGACTCCCGCTGCGGTTCGGGCAAGCAGCAGGCGTGGCGCTGGGGCCTGGACAAGGTCATCGACGTCAACGGCAACGTCATGATCGTCAACTACAAGCAGGAAACGAACTACTACGCCGTCCGCAAGAAGTACAAGTCGCCAGAGCAGTACGACCGTGCGCAGTACCCGACCACCATCGAGTACGGCATGCGCCCGGACAGCCTCACCAAGCCGTCCGCCGTCGTCGAGTTCGGTGCCGAACAGCGCTGCCTGAAGTCATCGACCGCATGCGCTGCCGACAACTTCGACAAGACGAGTGACCCGGGCGCCTATCGGCCTTGGTGGGACACCCCCGGTAACCTCAACTGCAAGTCCACGTCCAAGCTGTGCCCGGCCTTCCCATCCTTCTGGACGCAGATGCGCCTGGACAGGGTGACCACGAAGGCGGCCCGCGCCGGACAACAGGGCCTGGGCAAGGTGGACGTGTACGCCTTGCACCAGTCTTTCCCGGCGGACTGGTACGACACCTCCCCCGGGCTGTGGCTGAACTCGATCACCCGCACCGGCTACGGCCCTGGTGACACCACCGGCACCCTTCAGTCCCAGGACGGCATCAGCTTCGCCCAGTACACCGTCGGCTCCACCTCGCCCCTGAAGACCTGGCTCAAGGACCGGCAACTCCCGAACCTGGTGAGCTCGGGCAAGAACGACCAGCGCCCCGGCTTCACCCGCCCCCGCATCGGCACCGTCTCCACCGAGTACGGCGGCGACATCGAGGTCGAGTACACCGGCGGCTGCCGGACGGAACCCGCGGATGACAAGGGCAAGGGCAACGGCACCTGCTACCCGGTCCGCTGGTCGCCGGACGGCGACGAGAAGACCCCCGCCAAGGCATGGTTCAACAAGTACGTCGTCGCCTCCGTCATCGAGACCGACAAGGTCACCTCGCACGGCAAGCCCGTGGTCACCAAGTACGCGTATGAGGGCTCGGCCTGGTCCAAGAGCGACGACGAGTTCACCCGCCCGGCTCTGCGCACCTACAGCGACTGGCGCGGCTACCGGCAGGTGTCGGTAACCAAGGGCAGCAAGACCGTCTCCGGGCAGGGTGACGTCAATCCCCAGTCGTACTCGGTCACCCGCTACTTCCAAGGCACAGGCGCCGAGGTCAAGGACTCCACCGGCAAGTACACGCTGCTCGCGGACGACGCGCCGCAGTACGCGGGTACGACTGCGGAGAGCATCACCTACCGTGACTCCACGGGCCCCGTCCTGCGGCGTACGCTGAACTTCCCCTGGTCCAAGCAGACCGCGTCCCGCGCCCGGGAGAACGAGGACGGGACCGACGGGGATCCGCTCCTTGCCCACCGCACGGGCATCAAGCGTACGGACGACATCCAAACCGTTGACGACGGCGGCTGGCGTGCTGTCCGCACGCTCACCACGGTTGACGAGACCTATGGCCTGCCCATCCAGGTCGAGACGGCCGTCGTGCAACCCAGCGGCAGCGGCGAGACCCTGTCCGACCAGACCTGCACGGTGACGACGTACGTTCACAACACGACGGCCTGGTTGATCGGTCTGCCCAAGGAAGAGCGCACCACCGGCACGTCGTGCGCCGGCTACGCGAAAGCCGATCCGGCCACTCAACTGAAGTCGGCGCAGCAGATCAGCTACGACAACCTCGCCCACGAAGCGACACCGACCAAGGGCCGGGCCACGTCCGTGGCCGAGATCAACGGGGCCGGCACCTCCTACTCCGTCGTCACCAACACGACTTACGACGACCTCGGCCGCGTACGCACGGTCACGAAGCCGGGCGAGGGAACGGTCCAGACGCAGTACACCCCCGAAGCGGGCGGTCCGGTCACCGAGACGAAGGTGACCAACGCCAAGGAGCAGGCCACCAGGACGACGTTCGATCCCGGCCGTGGCCTCCCGCTCACCGTCACTGACCCCAACGGCAGAGTCACCCGCAACGAGTACGACGCCCTCGGCCGCCTTACCAAGGGCTGGTCAGGTTCTCGGTCGTCAGGTGGCAAGTCCCCGAACGTCGCGATCGACTACCAGCCGGCCACCGCCACGAGCAAGGAGAGCCGGCCGGCCGCCGTCACGGTCGAGACACTCAAGGACGACGGCACCTACGCCAGCCAGGTCACCCTCTACGACGGCCTCATGCGCGAGGTCCAGACGCAGTCCGAGGCCCACGGTCCCGGCCGCATCATCGCCGACACGACATACGACGACCACGGCTTGGCCGACGAGCAGACGAGCGGCTACCTCGCTAAGGGTGAACCGGACACCCAGCTGTTCGCTCCCCGCTCCAAGGCGTCGATCCCCAGCTACGTCAAACACCGCTACGACGGCGTGGAACGCGAAGTCCGCGCCTCCGTCTACAACGACGGCGACTACAAATACGCGACCTACACCAGCTACAGCTTCACCAGCACCTGGGTGAACGCTGCGGGTTCGACCATCCCCACCACCCGCACGTACTACGACGCGCTCGGACGCGTCACCTCCATCAAGCACTACACCCAGGAGGCCTCCGACGCCACTGCCGGCCGCTCGACGCGGTACGACTACGACGCACGAGGCAACCGCAGCACGGTCACCGACCCCGCGGGCGACGTCTGGTCCTACACCTACGACGCCCGGGGCCGACTCACCTCCTCCACCGACCCCGACACGGGCACCACGTACACCTCGTACGACGAGGCAGACCGCCCCAACCACACCAAGAACGCCCGTCAGCAGGAGACCTTCACCGAGTATGACCTGCTCGGCCGCGTGAAGTACGTCCGTCAGGGCTCCGCCACATCCTCCCCGGTCACGGAGTACAGCTACGACGACGCACCCGGGGGAATCGGCAAGCCGGGAAGCTCCACCCGGCACACGGACGGCGGCGACTACAAAACCCGAGTCACCGGGTACGACGCCGACTACAACCCCACCGGCACCGAGACGGTCATCCCGTCCAACTCAATGACCACTGGATTGGACGGCACCTACGCCTACGCCTACACCTACACACCCACTGGCAAGCAGCAGTCGGTCACGTTGCCCGCTGTGGGTGGTCTGGCCAAGGAAAAGGTCGTCACCCGCTACAACTCCGACGGCCTCCCCGAGTCGACTTCCGGCCTGACCTGGTACACCGCCGACGCCACCTACTCGCCCTACGGCGAGCCCCTGCGTACCGTCTCCGGGTCCCAGCCGTCCCGCGTCTGGACAACCAACTTCGTCGACCCGCACACGGGTCGCCTCCAGCGCACGGTCACCGACCTGGAGAGCGTCGGCCCCCGGCACACCACCGACAGCTACTACTCCTACGACGTCTCTGGCACCGTCACCTCCAACGCCCGCAAGCTCAGCGAGGCAACCGGTGACACCTGGGACACCCAGTGCTTCACCTACGACGTCCTGGGTGAGCTGCTCCACGCCTGGACGTCGACCGTCACCCCCGGCCGCAACGGCACCGGTTGCAAGGCGGTGGGCGGCACCTCCTGGGGCTACCGAGACGACTACGCCTCCTCCTCCGGGCCTGTCGCCGACGCCCCGGACGAGGCCGGCGATACCACCAGTCCTGACACCGCCCTGTCCACGGGCCTTGCGAACACAGCCCCCGACACCACCACGGTCTCCACCGGCGCCACCGCCTACCGCCAGTCCTTCACCTTCGACTGGCTCGGCAACCGCGCCGCCATGACCGAGCACGACACAGCGGACGCGACCAAGAACGTCTCCTACACCTACGGCTACGGCAAGACGGTCACTGGAAACGGAACCACCCCGTCCTACACGAAGCAGCCGCACACGGTCACGAGCATCAGCTCCACTCCGTCGGGCAAGGGCAGCGCCTACACCTACGACGACACCGGCAACACCCACGTCCGCGACCTCTCCAACACCACCCAAACCCTTGAGTGGTCCCCGGAGAACAAGCTCGACTCCATCACCGTCGACGGCAAGAAGACGACATACGTCTACGACGCCGCAGGCAACCGTCTGCTGGAGAACTCCTCGTCCGGGTCCACTCTGTACCTGGGCGAGACGGAACTGACGACGAACGCGACAGGCACCATCACCCGGGCTTCACGCTCCTACCCCCAGGCCGGCGCACCGACGGTGGCGCGCACGACGAGCAACGGCTCAACGACGGGCCACCAGCTCAACGTCCTCATCGCGGACAACCTCGGCACGGCGAACACGACCGTCCAACTGTCCAGCACGCAACCTGTGACACGCCGAGCCTTCAAGCCCTACGGCGAACTCCGCGGACCGAAGCCGTCGAACTGGCCTAACAAACGTGGCTACTTGGGCGTCGGCATCGATGACTCGACGACCGGCCTGACGCACCTCGGCGCCCGCGAGTACGACCAGAACAGCGGTCGCTTCCTCTCCGCCGACCCGATCATCGACATCACGGACCCGCTCCAGATGAACGGGTACGCCTACAGCAACAACAGCCCGGTCTCCAAGTCGGACCCGACCGGTCTGATCCTGGACGCGGAATCCGGCGGCACGGCACCCTGCACCAAACGCGGCGGCTGCGTACGCGACGCCACAGGCGAGCGCCCCAGTGCCACCTGGAAGGACGAAGGCACCGCCCAGTACGACTACGACGGCGACGGATACATATCCGTCTACCCCACCGTCAAGGTGAGAGCCAATTGGAGCAAGGCGCCCGCGTACATCAACGCGTTCTACAAAAAGCTCGACTTCCTCTGCGACCTGTACGGACGCGACGGCTGCACCGACCAGTCCTTCCCCTCGAACGCGTCGAACGTCAACAACGCGAAGGGCGCCGCTTGCCTGGCGGTCGGCAGGAAGTGCCCTGCGGGGCTCAGCTATGGCGAAGGCGCAGCCATTGCGGCCGGGATCACCCTCGCCGCGGACGGCGGGGAAGGCCCGGGAGGCGTCGGGGTCGGCGGGTTGCGTCTGCGCGAGAGGCTCGGTGGCTGCAACTGCTTCCTCGCTGGTACCAAGGTCCTCTTGGCGGATAAGTCCTCGAAGAATATCGAGGACATGAAGGTCGGCGACGAAGTGCTGGCCACGGACCCCGAGACAGGAGAGACCGGTCCGCACAAGGTCACCCGCCTGATCGTCAACGACCACGACAAACACTTCGACGAACTCACCATCAAAACGCCCACGGGCGAACGCAAGCTCACGGCCACCCACGAACACCCGTTCTGGGTCCCGGAACTCGGTCAGTGGGTCAGAGCGGGCGACCTCGCAGCCGGCATGCATCTGCGCGAGCCGGATGGCTCAACCGTCGAAGTCACGGCGAACCGGGCGTTCTCGGCGCGGACGCGCACGTACAACCTCACGGTTGAAGACCTGCATGCGTACTATGTGCTGGCGGGCGAGACGCCGGTTCTCGTTCACAACAGCAACTGCCTCCAGGGTGGTCTCGCAGCTGCTCAGGAAGCCCGCGGTGTATTCGGAAAGAAAGCCGGCAATCTCTCTGGTGCACTATTCCTCGATGAATACGTTGACGATTGGATGCCACTGTCCAGTGGGGCTGGTAACTTGACGCCAAACTACGTCCGGCCGCCCGGTGCTAGCACTACGAATTTTCACCACTTGGAAGCTCAGGCAGCAGCAGAGATGAGGAGGATGGGATCAGCGAATGGTCATCTATTTATCGCTGACAACAAGCCTCCGTGCGGGGCGTGCCGCTCGAGCTTGCCGACCATGCTTCCATCCGGAGCCACGCTTCACGTCACCTATGGCAGACCCGGCGGGGGTACGACAACTGTGACATATAGAGGAATTCCTGACTAGGTAAAATGAGCCTGGGGGTACGGTGACCTATCACCGTACCCCCAGGCTCGTCTCACTACTATGCGGAAATCGACCTCATCCATCTGATATCGCGCATTCCATCCAAGTAATCAAGGTGCATGGCATCGATTGCGCCGATCTGGACTTCCGTATATCCCGGCTTATTCCCCCAAGGGGCCCGATCTTCCATTGCGGGGCCAACATTCGCGATGAGCCCTTCACCAAGAAAGATTTGATGCCCTGGCCGCGGCCAGAGCCAGCCGCCGAATGAGACTTGCTCCAGCGTTGCCAGGATCTCAGGAAGTCGTGAATCTGGGACATCGTTGCATGCGCGCCAAAAGGAGGTGCTGTAGGCGGATTCATGCATTGCGTTATGGACAAGGAACTCGGAGAGGTCCTCCGCTGACCTTCTCCATGATCCATCCGGCTGGCCTTCGAGGACGACCGATGGCTCATTGACCTCAAAGGCCCATGCTTGATCCCCATAATCCTGCATGAAGATAGCTGTACCGCGTCCGGGCTGAATTTGATCCGGTGTAAACATTTCCTTGAGTGTAATTAGTGGTGTGGACCATTGTGAGGAGAGTTCGTGCCATTCTCTGAGAGGGTCTGGAAGCCAGGAGTAACTCGGAGCCAGTGGTGTAACGGGCGCATCGGAAGGCCCGTGCCAATTGCGGAGGAATGCAGGCAAATCGATTTGCATCGGATCGATCATAAGGCGAATTGTATCAAGAGGCCGGTTTCCGGAAATGACGACTTCCCTGTGCCGCCTGTGGATAGGTTAGCCGTCGCCAGCCGGTTGAGAACTTCCATTGGGGTGAAGCTCCAGCTGACGAGGCGCGGCCCGCTCCAGTTGGTGCCGATCATGAATCCTTCCTGGGCGGCATCAGGCAGGCCATGATTGCGCCAGGCAGGGGCATGGATTCAACTCGTAACCCATGCCCCGAGATCTTCGCCGCGCGCTCGGCGCGGGCCGAGGGCGACCAGAAGGGAAGACTTCGCGTGCCGTCCGCGGAGAGGGGAGCCGGGCTTCCATGGTCATCCCGGACAAGCCAGACCACTTCGCCCTCGCTGACGTCTCGGAAGAATGCTGCTGCCTGCGAACCACTCTGACTCATGACCACGTGAGCCTGGCGTTGGTGCGGTGCGTGGGAACGATCCCTGCGGTAGCACGTGGTGCCGTTCTGGTGCTGATTGCTCTTGGCCGCGTGGAAGACCTGCTGTGCTTCAGTCCGGCCTTGACGCTCCGGGTGGCGTTGTGTGGCAGTTCCTCCTCGCGGAGGTTTGTCAGTGCTGTCGGGGTGTACGTCGCCTTGCATCGACTCTGGGCCGGAGCACTTGCGCGAGCTCGATCAGGGCGCGTGCCTGCGGTACGGGGTGGCGGAACGGGAGCGGGGCGAGGGCGTGAAAACCCCGAAGTGAATGGCCGGAGTTCGCCCTGCCGAGGTGGAGCGGGGCTTCCTACGATTCCCTCGCCTCCCCCTCCTTCACAGGTTCCACACAGTTTCTTCAAGATTGAACGGATGGGCGGAGGCTGAAACCCCCCACTCGACAACTGGAGAAACGATGGCTGGTGGACTCCTCCTGAGCGGCGCCGTAGCCGCTCTTCTCACCACCGCGATACCTGCTTCCAGCTCTTCCCCCGTCTTCGACGACCCGCCCCCGGACAAGATCGTCATCGACGTCGCCACGGTGAACGGCTCCGGCTGTCCCGCGGGCACGGCCGCCGTGGCCGTCTCCCCGGACAACACCGCCTTCACGGTGACCTACAGCAACTACCTCGCCCAGGCCGGCGGCAACTCCGATCCCACGGCCTTCCGCAAGAACTGCCAGCTCAACCTCGTCGTGCACGTCCCGCAGGGCTTCACCTACGCCGTCGCCAGTGCGGACTACCGGGGCTTCCTCTCGCTCCAGTCGGGCGCGACGGGCACGCAGAAGGCGTCGTACTACTTCCAGGGCTCGCCGAACACCGCGGCCAAGACCCACCCGTTCGGCGGCCCCTACAACGACGACTGGCAGGCCACCGACAGCACCGACTGGTCCCAGTTGGTCTGGGCTCCCTGTGGGGTGCTGCGCAACTTCAACATCAACACCGAGCTGCGGGTGTCGGCGGGCAGCTCGCCGAGCAAGGTCAGCTTCATGACGATGGACTCGACCGACGGGGACATCAGCACGGTGTACCACTTCGCGTGGAAGCACTGCCCGGGCTCGTAACCGGGTGTGACGTGTGACCGCGTCGCCCGGCCAGTGCTCACGTGCGCGTCTCGGAGGCGCGGTGACGCTGGTGGTGCCGGGCGGCGCGGGCGCGGTTGCCGCAGGACGGCTTGCACCACTCCTGGCGGCCGTGCGTCTTGAGGGAGTAGCGCCGTCGGCAGCGAGCTCCGCTAATGCGGCTGCAGGTTGCCCTGGACAAGGCGGAATGCGGATGCCGGGTCCGTGGCGCGTGTGACCGTCCGTCCTACGACGACATGTGAGGCGCCCGCGGCAACGGCAGCCCCTGGTGTGCCGGGCCGGGCGTGCTCACCGGGAGAGTCACCGGGCAGAGCAACCCCAGGGGTGACGATCAAAGCATCGCCACCCAGCAGTCCCCGCAAGGTCGAGACTTCCTGTGGTGAGGCGATCACGCCATGGCATCCCGCTTGCTTGGCCAGGCCGGCCAATCGGAGCACCTGGCTCTCAGTGGAAACACCGACACCGATGTCGGCGAGATCGGAGTCGGTCATGCTGGTGACGACGGTCAGAGCGAGGACGTGAAGCTCCGGGAAGTCGCGGGCCGCATCAACAGCGGCGGCCATGATGCCCGCGCCTCCCATGCTGTGCACGGTCACCATGCGGACGCCGAGGGCTCCGGCCGCACGCACGGCACCGGCGACGGAGTTCGGGATCTCGAAGAGCTTGAGGTCCAGGAACACTTCTTTGCCCTGGGCGACGAGGTGCTTGATGAACTCGGGCCCAGCCGCTGTCAGTAGCTCCAGTCCGACTTTGTAGAAGCGGCAATCGTCGCCCAGTTGATCGACGATGCCCTGGGCGGCCGCGCGGTTGTCGCAGTCCAAAGCGACGATGATCTGACTGGTCGGCTCCATGTCGCCATTGTGGTCTGTGGGGTCAACCATGCAGTCCTGAGCGCGCGACCTGTGAGTTCTGATCCGCAAGAACAAGCTGAATGTCGCCGCATCTGCCCGATTTCGGGCAGGATCATGGACGTTCTCCGGTCTCCGGCCTAGGGTGACCGGTCGTGATCACCCTGCATTCGCGCACGTGCTCCGAGAGCGTTCTGCAACGGCCGTCGGCCCGCTGCTGCCTCGACCGCATCGCCGGCACGGTCATCGCCGCCTCCGGCATCCGGCTCGCGCTCGGGCAGTGAGGCAGCTGTCGACGCACCGCAGGGCCACCGGGGGTCGCCGCACGGGCAACCTCACGTCACCCGAGGCGAAAGGGCATCTGCATGTACGCGCTCCCCACCAGCACCGAGGCGGTGGTCTTCGACTGCGACGGCTTGCTGGTCAACACCGAAGCGTGCTGGACCGTTGCGGAAACGGCCATCTTTGCCGCGCACGGCCATCCCTTCGGTCCCGAACAGAAAGCCCTCGTCATCGGCCGAACCGTGGAGGCCGCCGGGGAAGCCATGGCCCAATACCTCGGATGCCCCGACGCCGGGGCCGAACTCGCCGCCGAGCTCCTCGAAGGAGTCCGCAAGGAGCTTTCCCAAGGGGCCAAAGCCCTCCCCGGGGCGGCAGAACTGGTGCGCGCCTGCCGTGCGGCCGTGCCGATCGCCGTAGCCAGCAACAGCCCCCGGGAACTGCTGGACGCGGCACTGTGGTCGGCCGGTCTCGCCGACTGCTTCACCTACTCGTTCGCCGCTGACGAGGTACGTTCACCCAAACCCGCACCAGAGCTCTACCTCACAGCATGCGAAACGCTCGGTGCGACCCCGAAGCGGTCCGTCGCCTTCGAGGACTCGGCCACGGGCATCGCCTCGGCGCGTGCTGCGGGGTTCTACGTCGCGGTCGTACCGTCGCTTCCAGGACTCGACCTCGACCACGACTGGCTGGGCACCAGCCTGGCCGAGCCCGAATTGCAGGAGTGGGCCAGGGAGCTGGGGCGTGGCCATGCGGCTGCCGCGAGTGCGCCGTAGACGAGCCGGAAGCCCTGGGGGATCACCAGGGCCCGGGCCGCGAAGCGCGGGTCTAGGTCGCGTTCGGGGCGTCGTACTCGCGGGACACCACCTCGACGCGTCCGGTGGCCGGGTCGGACCGTACGGTGTCCAGGCCCATGCGCTCCAACTCGGCGATCGTGGCCGCGTGTTCGGTGGTGTTGAGCGGGAGCAGGGCCACCTGGGGGCTGCCTTCGCCGAGCACCACGTCCTCGGCCATCAGGGTCTCCATCATGCGGTGCGCGGAGGCCGACGGCAGCGGCTCGTCCACGGCCATGTGCAGCATCAGGTGCTCCATGCCGGTGTCGACACGTCGCGCCTGCGACACCCAGACCGTGCGGACCGCCGGGAACTCCCGGATGCGGCGGGCCGCCGCGTCCCGCAGGGCCCGCGCCACCGGATGGGTGGACCAGGTGAGCTTCAGCTGCTCACCCCCGGATCGCTGACCGCGTTCACGCATGGTCCGGTACAGCAACGGCATCGGCACGCGGGCCCATTCGGCGGTGGAGAAGAGCCCGAGGACGCCGACGCCGGTCTGCTGGGCGATGTCCATCAGCCGCAGGGCGTCGCAGTGGACCGCGCCCAAGGCCTGCGGGAGCCGTTCGGCACGGCACGCGTCGCTGACGTAGCCGGGGAGCAGGGGGCTGCCGTCCTCGTTCCGCAGGAACATCACCGACCCGTTCGCCTGCACGGGCACGAAGACGCCATGATCGGCGAGGGCGGCGAGCAGCTGGTCCGGCTCCGTCGCGGCGGCACCGCGGTCGAGTATGTCGGCGAGCGCCGTGTTCACGGTCATGCGGGGCGCTGCGCGGCGTAGGTGAGGAAGCCGGCCCAGGTGGTGGGGGAGAGGGCCAGCTGGGGGCCCTGCTTGTCCTTCGAGTCGCGGACGTGGATGGTGGCGGGGGTGTGGGCTACCTCGACGCAGTCGCCGTCGCCGCCGCTGCTGTAGCTGCTCTTGAACCAAGTCAGTTCAGTGGTGCTCATAAGTCCCCTCGCATCCGCTGCAACAGGCTCCGGGAGTCTTCCAGCGTGAGAGCCTGTGAGCGCATCCTGGCATATCGCCGCTGGAGGATGCTGACCTCTTTCGCGTCGGAAACCAGCAGGCCGCCTCGCTGTCCCTCGCAGTAGGCGAACCATTTGTTGTCGGGGGTCTCCAGCAGTTGCATCGAGCCGTCGAGTCCCGCGTGCGACTCACGCGCCGTCGGCATGATCTGGATCTCCACGTTGCGGAGAGCGGCGAGATCCAGCACGTGGTCGATGAGTTCACGCGTGACGTCCCGTCCGCCCGTCCGGCGCCGAAACAGGTGCTCCTCCAGGATGAAGCCGAACGCCGTGTTGGCCCGGTTGCGCAGTAACTGCTGACGATCCGATCGAGCCGCCCACTGAGCCTCGATCTGGTCGTCGTCCAGCGGAGGCAGCTGCTGGGTGAACAGCGTCCGTGCGTATGCCTCCGTCTGCAACAGCCCCGGAATCATCCGGCATTCGTACGTGTAGAGAGTGATCGCCAGTTTCTCCAGCCCGGCCCACCGCCGGAACCAGGCCGCCAACCCCGCCTGTCGCTCCAGGCACCCCGCCGCCTTCTTCAGCGCCCCGGTGTTGCCCAGGACCCTCTCCGCCGCCTCCACGAACCCCACATCCGGCATCCGCCTCCCCAACTCCACCGACGCCACCGTGTGTTTGGAGAACCCCACATGCCGGCCGAACTCCTCCCTGCTCAGCCGGTGATACTCGCGAAGCGCCTGCACCACCGCCCCGAACGTCCGCATGCTGTCCGAAGACTCCGGCTCGCCCACCCGCCCGTCGACCACCGCGGTCACCTCCCGGGCCCATGGTCACGGCCAGTCACCGGTACTGTCCAGTCCGTAACCGCGTACGCTCGCGGAGCGTACGCGCGCCGTACCTGGTGAAGCCCGGCTCGCGCGCCCCACATTGGGCTCATGCTCACCCAACGCCTCAGCCCGACTCCCCGCGGCGCCCGCCTGGCCAGGCACCTCGCCCTCGCTCAACTCGACGCCTGGGGGATCCCGCACGGCACCGACGCCGCCGACGCGGTGGCGGGGATCGTCGCCGAGTTGGCCGCCAATGCCGTGATCCACGGGCGCGTGCCCGGTCGGGACTTCGAGCTGCGGCTCTCCCTGCTTCCCGGGCGGGTGCGGGTCGAGGTGACCGACACGCGCGCCGAACGCCGCCCGCCCGGCCCTCGGGACGTGTGCGAGCCCCCGCTGCTTGCCGAGGCGGGGCGTGGGCTCGTGCTGGTCGACGCGTTGGCGGATCGGTGGGACGTCGTGGACCGTGACCCGCCGGGGAAGACCGTGCGGGCCGAGGTCGACCTGCCGTTGCCCCGGCGGAAGTCGAATACTTTGCGTGCTTGACCCTCGCGCGAGTGGTCGGTGGTTCGACGTTGACCGGCAGGTGATCTGAGCAGCGATTCCGGCCGTTCGGGGCGCGTGGGGGCGTGAGTTGCGAGTGGGACTCCCCTCGCGCGCCGTCCGTTTTGCTTACTCAACGTGACGACCACTCTGGTAGCACTGTGTACGCAGCGTGACGACGTCACGTCGTCGCACTCTCATGTGCCACGGGATACGAGGGAGAGTCATGCCACTCGAGACGACGGCAGCACCGGATGCGGGCGCGGAGTCGCCCCAGCAGCGGGAGCAGCAGAGCCTCAGCACCGCGGCGGCGCGCAATCTCGCCACCACCACCAAGTCCGAACCACAGATGCAGGGCATCAGCTCGCGCTGGGCCTCCCGCATGCTGCCCTGGGTGAACGTGCCCGGTGCGACCTACCGGGTCAACCGCCGCCTGTCGTTCACCGTGGGGGACGGCCGGGTGTCGTTCGTGAAGACCGGCTCGAAGGTGCAGGTGGTCCCCGCCGAACTGGGCGAACTGCCGCTGCTGCGCGGCTTCTCGGACACCGGCGTGCTCGGCGCGCTGGCCGACAGGTTCGTGCAGAAGGACTTCACGCCGGGCCAGGTCATCGCCCAGGCGGGCCGCAAGGCCGATCACGTGTACCTGATCGCGCACGGCAAGGTCGAGAAGATCGCCGAGGGGCCGTACGGGGACGAGTCCGTGCTCGGGCTGATGGCCGACGGGGACACCTTCGGCGGTCAGGTGCTGGCCGGGCAGGACGGGAAATGGGAGTTCACGGCCCGAGCGGCGACGGTCACCACGTTGCTCGCGCTGCCGATGACGGCGTACAAGGCGGTGGCGGAGCGGCACGAGGCGCTGCGCAGGCATGTGCAGCAGATCAGCTCCGACGGTCACCGCAAGGTGAACCGGTCGGGCGAGGCGGTGATCGAGCTCTGCTCGGGACACGTCGGCGAGGAGGCCCTGCCGCAGACCTTCGCCGACTACGAACTCGCCCCGCGCGAGTACGAGTTGAGCGTGGCGCAGACCGTGCTGCGGGTGCACAGCAGGGTCGCCGACCTCTACAACGAGCCGATGAACCAGACGCAGCAGCAGTTGCGGCTCACCGTCGAGGCGCTGCGGGAGCGGCAGGAGCACGAGCTGATCAACAACGAGGAGTTCGGCCTGCTCCGCAACGCCGACTACGACCAGCGGATCTCCACGTACTCGGGCCCACCGACCCCGGACGACATGGACGAGCTGCTGAGCATGCGGCGCAAGACCCGCTGCTTCCTCGCCCACCCCAAGGCGATCGCCGCGTTCGGTCGCCAGTGCAACAAGCGGGGCCTCTACTTCGGCGGCATCGAGCTGCACGGCAACCACCTGCCCGCCTGGCGCGGGGTGCCGCTGCTGCCGTGCAGCAAGATCCCGGTCAGTGAGCAGGGCACGTCGTCGATCATCGCCATGCGTACCGGCGAGGCCGACCAGGGTGTCATCGGCCTGTACCAGACCGGGATCCCGGACGAGGTGGAGCCGGGCCTGAACGTGCGGTTCATGGGTATCGACGAGAAGGCGGTCATCTCCTATCTGGTCAGCACCTACTACTCGGCCGCGGTCCTGGTGCCCGACGCCCTCGGTGTCCTGGAGAACGTCGAGATCGCCCGTACGAACGGCAGCTGACGTGGGGGGGGGGGGGGGGGGGGGGGGGCGGCGGGGGGGGGGGCCTCGGGGGGGGCGGCGGGCATTTCGGAATCGAGAGGGGGTCGGCAGCCCCCCCCACCCTTTCGCTTTTGGGGTGAGGAGGAGC